>DDLS01000174.1 GCA_002340255.1 Cyanobacteria bacterium UBA2566 | reverse complement strand
GTTTCTTCTGTCTCCCACAATTCTTCTGTCTCTGAACTCGCGAATGGATCTTCTTCCATTTCTACCAATTCTTCTTCTAAAGATTCTTCTAATGGGAGAGTCTCTAAAAGTTCTTCTGTCTCTGAACTGGCAAAAGAATCGTCTTCCGTTGCCACCAATTCTTCCACTTCTAAGGATTCTTCTAATACGGGAGTTTCTGACAGCTTTTCTGTTTCCCACAATTGTTCTGTTTCTGAACTCGCGAATGGATCATCTTCCGTTTCCACCAGTTCTTCCGTTTCTAAGGATTCTTCTAATGCAGAACTCTCTGATGTTTCTTCTGTCTCCCACAATTGTTCTGTTTCTAAACTAGCAAATGGATCTTCTTCCATTTCCGCTAATTCTTCTGTTTCTAAAAAATCCTCTAATGCAGGATTCTCTGAAAGTTCTTCTGTTTCTACCAATTCTTCCTTCTCTATGGATACTTCCTCTGAGGTAGGAAAGGGTTCCTCTTGTTCTTGGTCGTGGCTTTCAGTAACTATTTCTTCTAGAATCGCTTCCTCTAAGGATTCTTCAGAAGGGGTTTTATCGGCAGATTCAGTGGGGATTTCTATTGATGCTCCATATTGGGCATCAAATTCTGCCATAATATTATCTTCGTCAGAAAATTCAAAATTCGGTAAGCTTTCTTCGGGGGGTTCAGAACTTTCAACAGAGGATTCTTGCAGGTCGGTTAGCCCTAAATTGCTTGAAGAATCAGCACCCTCGACATCTGCGTCCAATATACCGATGAAATCTTGATCGTTGGATGCAGTAATTTCAGATACTTCCGAGATGGGTAGATCGGCGCTTTCCATTTCTGATGAGACTACATCAATAACTGGAAAAGTTTCTAATTCTGAGTTAGTTAGATTAGCGGATTCTTCTACTGTGTCGTTAGTTTCTGTGCTTAATTCTTGAGTGTTTATGTCAGAATCAAAGGCTGCCATAATTTCATCTTCTTCGGGATCAAAACTGGAGAAAGATGAATCGGTTTCTGATTCTGAAGAATCTAGGTTTGGAGTGGATAAGTCTGTGTTGAGTTCGGGAATTTCGGGAGAGTCTTCAATGGGAATTAAGGGTGGTTCTTCGATCGCCCCAGCATCAATAATTTCTTCGGTTGTTTCTAAATCTGATACAACCGAATCTGAGTAGGTGGCATCAAAGGCACTCATGATCTCCTGTTCTTCATCATCTAGAGGTTCTTCAGATTCGATATCTAGAAGATTACTCTCTTCATTGGACGGTTCTGGCGCGAGTGGCTCTTCGGGTTCAGAGGCTTCTGCGGATGAGGTGATAGCAACGGCGGCGGCTGTAAATCCGGCAGCAGCAGCAATAGTTTCTAGGCTGAGATCGGTTTGTTTTTGGCTCTCTGATGGCGATTCGGGTTCATTTTCCCCAAAAATATCATCCAGGGGGTCTGAGGGGGGTTGGGGCTTAGTTTCCGTGGGCTGGGTATCGAAGGAGTCAAAAAAGTCATCTTCTAGTTCTTCTGATGGAGATGGGGAGGTTTCTGGGTGGCGATCGCCTTTTTCCTGGATAGTTTCCTCTACTGTTTCTGCCACTGGAGGGACTTCTACCTCCCACTCCACTTCTGCGACTTCTTCTAAAGAGGAAGAACTACTCTCCGTGTCTTGAGCCGCCACACTTTCGAGATGAGTAACCACCGTCTCAAACTCTTGCTGTTGCATCTCCGCCCACAAGCCAAAGAGTTTTTGAATACTGTTGAGATTGCGTTTAATAATTTGCCGACTGGAGCGAATCTGATTAATATGGAATTCCCGCAATTCTGTAAATGGCCCATTCCCAACAAAGTGGCTACCGACTTCTGTATCGATTTCACCATCAACGATATTAATTCGGCTATGCATCCGATAACCGGGCTGGGCTTCGGGTTCCTCATCTGGGTTGGCACTATAGGGATCGGCTAAGGATATCCACGTAGTGATTTCCAGTTCTATTGATTCACTTAAGGCGGTTTTCAAAGCCTCAAGGAGTTCCCCAGCTTTAATTGCTTCCCGAAAGTCGTCAGTGGCTGCCATGATGATAGTTCCTCGTTAATCGATGCCGGAAGCCGATACTCGACCCCACTTGAGCAAACCTGAACCTCTGTCTATGCTATCTGAATTTGCACAGGTTTGATACCCTTCTTAGGAATCTATCTGACTCTTGAGTAGGTTAGATGATTTCGAGCTAGAGAGTTGGGCTGCTTGAGCAGAAGAGATTTTCTTCATGCTTGCTGCCAAGATAGCAAAGAGTTGCTCTAGATTATCTAAGTTTTGTTCCAGAATATCGCGGCTTTCGTCTATTTGACTTATGTGAAAGTCTTTGAGATCGGTATAAGGGCCATTACCTACAAAGTGGCTCCCTACTTCGGTATCGATTTTGCCTTCAACAATATTGATGCGAGTCCGCATCCGATAACCCGATGTTGAAGGCTCTGGAGCATTTGAGTGAGTGGGATGAGATTGAGCCGTACGTTCATAGTGAACGCCGTCAGCAACCCAAGTTTTAATATCAAGTTCGATCGCTTCGCTCAGAGCGATTTGTAGAGCATCTTTGATCTTTCCGGCTTTGAGCGCGGCTTTGAAGTCATCACTGGCTGCCATGACTCAATCCCCCTATCGATTTTGTGTCTCTGATTAGGCTTTTTAGCCCGCTTTAGAATAATTATCCGCGATTGAGCATGAATGATCAAGGGGGTTGCTCATTAAGCGGCAGGGAATAGAGGCTCGATCGCGCGATCGCCTTGATGCCTGTCTACTCGGAGGAATTGTCCTGTTTCTGCTTTTTCCACAAAATCGCGATCGCCACCCGCACCGACTTCCCCATCATGGAAAGCCGCATTTCTGGAGAAGCCTTCTTTTCCCATTGAATCAAACTCTCTCGAAAGGCTTCATCTTGCTGCGATCGTTGCACAATAGCTGACACAATCACCTTTTTCTGGAGTTGCTCCAGGGCAATCCCTTCCTGTTTCAAATAATTCAATAGCCGCTGGATATTATCCACAAACTGCTCCGGCATTTGTGAAAACAGGATGGACTTAATTTGCTTCGAGGTTTCCTGATACAACTGCTGCTGGCGATCGGCCATCGGCTTAGGAGGAGGGGGGGGTGGCGGACTCTGATTCACAACCGGTCGAGACACCGGTAAATTCGGATGCTTAAGCATAGCCAACAATTGATGGCGACACAACGTAAACCGTTCTTTAACTTCTGGATATAAATTTAGGATTTGTTCAGAAATAATTTTGGCATTGACCACATGATTAGCCAATAATCGCAGCAAATACTGATGATCCATCGGGACATAGGACTCAATCGTTAAGTGCAACTCCAAATTTTCCTGTTGCAACTCTGCCAAAGTGAGGATCAAAACCTCCCAATTGGGCGGTTCACTAAACAAAACTTCAATCGTGGTGCTACTTTCTTGATATTCTTGACCCAGTTCTCCCGGCTCAAAGTTGCGATCCACTGGATAGCGACTAGCTGGACTTTTGGTTGTAAAATTAAACCGTCTCCACAAAAAATGACAACTAACCTTCGATAAATCAACGCCCTCAATTTTCCAATTTTGGATACAAGCACCGTTTAAATTTGCACCATCTAAAATCGTCCGGATTAATCGAGTTTCTAGTAACAACGTATCCGTCATATCGGTTTCACCTAAATTGGCATCGCTCAAATAAGAGCCACTTAAATCCGCCCTTCTGAGATTAGAGCCGCGTAAATTAGCATGACTCAAATTACCCTGTAATAAATAAACATCTTCTAAATTAGTGCGCAATAAATGGGCATTCTTGAAACTTGTTTTCAGCAAATAAGCTCCCGCTAAATCTGCCCGACTCAAATCGGCTTGATCCAAAATGGCATCACTTAAATCCGCCCCCGTCAGAATCACCCGATGTAAATCTGCTCCTGTTAAATTAGTCGATCGCAAACAACAGTTGAGTAAATTCGCCTCCGTTAAATTCACCTCAACTAAAATGGCATTGCGTAAATTCGCCTCCTCTAAGTGACTCTCCCGTAGATTCGCCCCCGTTAAATTTGCCCCCGTTAAATTCGCATAACGAAGATTCGCTTCCATTAACTCAGTTTTACTTAAATTGACACTCGTCATTTTTGCCCGCTCTAGATTAATTTGATCTAGGGTGGAATTTTGTAAATCTGCGCTCGTTAAATCTGCTTCTGTGAGGATTGCCCAATTGAGTTCTGCCTCCTGCATTCGAGATAACCGTAAATCTGCCTTCGTTAAATTAGCACCACTACAATTACAACCCTTTAACTGACTACTGGTTAAAACGGCATTACTTAAATCAGCATGTCGAAAACAAGCACCTGTAAGATTAGCTTCATTAAGGGATATCCAAGTTAAATTGGCTCCGGTTAAATCTGCTCCAGTCAAATCAATTTGACGCAGATTCATGCCACTGAGGTTAGCTCCACTGAGATCTACATGGGCAAAATCCCGTTCTCCTTGTCGATAGCGATTGAGTAGCTCTTGTGTTTCCATGAAAACTGGTGATGAGTTCCCTGAACTGGAGTAAAATCGGGTTAAAATTGACCGGAGCTTTTACTCCAATCCCCCTTAGTGTACTTTCAACCGGTTTACCATAGGAGGAAATTAGAACCCAATTGGATCAGTCTCTTAAGGTAACCATTGGGGATAGAAGCCTTTTAAGGGAAGAACTTCAGGCTTAATTTGAGGGTCTTCCATCAGTTTTTGAGCATCGATAATCGGTAATATCCAAAGATTACTGTTATTGCTCTGTGAGTTATCTGGGGTAGGCGGAGGGGGTTCTTCCAGGATATCAGCTTGATTATGATCGAATAGAAGAGCGACTCCATCAGGGGATAAACTCATCTCGATGTCCCGTTGATTCGGTAGACCAATTAAGGGAATTTGCTCAGTAGTTTCTAGATTAATGGCAGTAATATAGGGCAGTTCTTGGTAGAGTTCTCCAGGTAACAGTTTGGAGAGTAGACAGTAGAGCGTGGTTTGGGTCGGATCAAATTCGCATTCTCGAATTGAGCCATTGGTTTTGAGCAGTTCTTTTTCAGTTCCTTGGTTGGTAATTAGATAGAGCGATCGCGTATAGTCGGGATTAAATTTGATCATTGTAGCGGCTGAACCATCTGGCGCAAAACTGAGAACTTGACCAAATTTGGGCAGAAAGTTTAAGGGTTGGTTTGTCGATTCAGATTGATCCGGATAGAGGGGAAGCAGAGCAACTCCTTCTCCTTGGAGCAGGGCAATCGCCTGGGAATCGGGAGTAATTACAAACTCTCCTCCCGGTTGATTTTCAAGGGGATAGGGGTCTCCTTTTTCTGGAATTAGCCATAGTCCAAAGTCGCTCGGATCTTCACGATTCACCCGTTGTACGACAATGGTTTTACCGTCAGGAGACAGATCAAAGGCCAGGTTTTGATGGGTTTCGTTGTCTAAAACTTCATCCACAATACCAGCATTTTCCTCGGATTTTAAGCCCGTAGTGGTTGTGTAGAGTTTTTGCTCAATAATTTCATCTGCCGCTTCTTCCGTATCTCGGGCGGAAAATAGGATGCGATGGCGATCGGGATAAGGCTTAAAGTCCATCACAACCAGATTAGGAGGAGTGAGAATCTCTAGATGATTCTGGGTCAGGTTATACAGAATTAAGCGCCCAGACTCTTCATTTTCATTGCCAATATAGACAAACACGCGATCGCGAGTTCTAAATTCACCAACAAAGGGTTGAATTATAGTTCCTTTTCTAACATCAGAATATTGATCTTTTGCCCCTTCAATTTGTATCTTGAATTGAGTGCCATAGGGCGCAGGCTTATTTAACGTATAAGCCATTCGCCGACCAGCCCAACTCGTTTTACCTGATAAAGACGGTTCGATTTTAAGATTATTCTCTACACTTTCCCGATCCATGGGATGGCTAAATTGCAGAATAAATGCCTTGTCTTTTGCTGTAATGACTCGATCGTTCCAGGTGAAAGCTCTTACTCTAGGAGCCGCATTGCTGCCTGTAATAATCAAAAGCAACATGACGACACAAAGAACGCTGACCACACTGACTACAACTCGATCGAGCGGTTGCCAATCCTTGACTTTAGGCTGGATTTTATCGGCGTAAAAATCCATTAAATAGTTGGGAAGATTCATTCTTTAATCAATTTCTTAATTAATAGTTATAAGGATTTTTGGGTTCTGGAATTGGCTGCACCTCCTGAGCCACAATCACCAACTTGCGGTTATCATTCAAAACTTCAGTCGCCATTGCTCCCTTAATTTCTACCCAACTATCTTGAGCATAGGTCTCGCGAGATTCTGGAAATTTGACTGGTAAACCAATAGGATAAGCATCTGCCGCGCAACACGTAATAATAAATCGAGACACTAATCCATATTCGGGCGGAAAATCTGGAGGATGAATCACAAATCCACTCACCTGCACGTTTTGCCCTGTATAGGCATCGGGTTCAGGATACACATTCAATGTTCTCACCCATTCCACCAAAGATCTATCCTCTGGTTTAGTCACATTTGTAAATGACTGAGGTGTAATTTCAGTAATCGGGATAAAATCATTAACTCCCCGCTTCAAAGCCGTTTCTGAAGTAAACGCTTGAGGTCTAACGGTTAGACCCACAATGGCGGTAAATAATAACAGATAGCAGCTTAAGCTCTGGGGTAATAAGCTCACATGCTCTCTCACATTGGCGGCATTTCGAGGACGCTCAACCAAACTTTTTTGGTAATGCTTCCACAGTTGCCATCCCTTCACTCCACTGAGTCCAAGTAAACATGCTCCAGCAATAATGATCAGCCAATGGTAGGCTGGGTGAATCAGTAAATTCAATTCTCCACTGATCCATAATTTAATTAATAAAAATCCCCATAATCCGGTGGTGACCACATCTAAGGTGGGAAGCCAACGCTGAGGCAAACGGAATTGATTCATCATTCTTGAAAATTAATCAACCATGTGATATAGAAAGGTCAACACAAAAGTTAACTGGGCTGCTAAAACCAATAAATAGATAATCGCCCTGGGTTTGAACATCGATAACATCAAGCCTACACTTTTGATATCAATCATCGGCCCAAAGACCAGAAAAGCTAATAATGAAGCGCTGGTAAATGTGGAGGCAAAGGAGAGGGCAAAAAAGGCATCAACGGTAGAACAAATCGAGACCACTGCCCCTAAAATCATCATGGCAACAATTGAGGTGACAGGGCCGGTACCGACCGCTAGGATGAGATCGCGAGGCATTCCTACTTGAATCAAAGCGGCGATCGCACTGCCAATCACCAATACTCCCCCCAGCTCCCGTAATTCCTGTAGGGCATTATCCATAAACAAGCGCCAGCGATAAGACCAAGGCTGTTTGACTAAATCCTGGGATAATTGGGTCATTTCCCAACTCGATTCATCCAGCTTTAGCCGTTTGCCTTGCTCGCCAATAATATAGGTTCCTGATGCCAAGAGGGACAAGGATTCATCTTTCTGTTCATCCCAGTCAGAATCTTTAAGATCGCAAGCCGGCATTAAGCGCACCATACCCGGCTGCAACAAAGGGCGTAAATCTGCTTGTGAACTGAAGATCCAAGCAATTCCTGTCGCAATGAGCAACGAAAAGATGACCCGAAATACGACCAATTCCGGTTGGTCTCGAAAGGCTGTCCAAGTTGACCAAATCACCACCGGATTAATGGTTGGTGCAGCCAGCAAAAAGCCCACTGCCACTGAAGGGGGAAATCCCTGAAGCAAGAACCGGCGAGCAACGGGTACGTTACCACATTCACACACCGGAAACAGAAAGCCAATCGCACTTCCTGCTAGTGCTCCGAGTAAGGGTTGTTTGGGAATCAATTGTAGCAGTTTGCGCTCATCGACAAAAAACAGGAGCGCACTAGAGAGGATGACTCCCAGTAAGAGAAAAGGAAAAGCTTCAACAATGAGGCTTAAAAAAATCGTAAAGGCAGTTTTGAACTGAGTCATTGGGTTCAAAGGTTCAAATGGGTGAAGAGCGCTCCTTCAGGATCAAATGGGAGGAAAGGGTTTGCCCAGTTATTGTATCTGAAAATTCTTCATAGAATATCAAACCCCTGTCGATCCTTTCGCCAATGAGTTCCTGCATCCGGTTTGGTGAGGTTATGGTTTTGTGCTTTTTTCTCCAGGTCGTGATGTGGGAGTCTTGCCATTACCATTACGACCATTACGACCGTTATGGCCGTTATGACCATTACTATAAGAGTGATAACTTCCCTTATAACCATTGAGGCTCGGTTCAGGGTCAGTCTCTTTATTGAGGTCAGCCGTTTCGATGATTGGAGGTGGAGGAAGGGGCTGAATATTCATTTCCTCTGCATTAATGACAACGCCCAATAAACGGTAGTCTTCCGAATCTTCTAGGAGGTCAATTTTGTCGGCTAAATCGTTGCTGACGGTATAACCGGCACGGGTGACGAGGATTATGCCATCGGTATAGCGCTCTAGAATTAGAGGATCGTTACAGAGGTTGAGGGCAGAAGCATCAACAACGACGAAGTCAAACCGTTTACGGGCATCTTCGAGGAGAAGACGCATTTCTGCTGACTCCACCACAGCGGCTGCATATTCATAGGGGCCAAAACTGGGAACCATGTAGAGGTTTTCAATGTTGGGAACTAGGCGAATACAGTCACTAATTTGGCTATAGTAGCGCAGAGGTTCAAGGGTGGAGTTGGAATCGGGAACGATTTTTAGGGTTTCGGCATTGGAGGGATTGCGTAAGTCGGCTTCGATGAGGAGGGTACGTTTTCCGGCTCTGGCGGAGGCGATCGCCAAATTATAGGCGGTTACACTTTTTCCTTCCTGGCGATCGCAACTGGTGACTAGCACCACTTTCGGTTTTTCTTCCACTTGCCGCAGGGTAGAGCGGAACCGTTCATAACTATCCAAATAGGGGGAATGGCGAGAGAGCATCATGGGAACTTCTCCCCCAGAACCATCCCACTCTTCCACAAAGGGTAAAATCCCCAAAATTTGTACTTCGCGCTCGGTGACAAAGGCTTGAATATCTTCCAGTGTTTGCATAGTGCTGGCTAAAACCATTCCCAAACCAAAGATGGCTCCTGCACCCAAAATCATCCCCCCGACTGCCCCTGCCGGTAGGAGTAGCATAATGGGTAAAGGGGCTGGAGGGATAATCTTTTCGCCTAATCTGGGAGGTTGGGCAATATTTAAATTGCCTACGGTTTCCGCTTCAGCCGTTTGAGCATCAATCAGTTTGGCTTGAATCGTGTCATAAAACTGTTTGGTCAAGACCACCTGTTGTTCTAATCTTGCCCGTTCTGCTTGAGTATTGGGCAACCCAGCATATTCCTGGATCAATTCTGTGGCAATAGTTTTAGCCACTGCTAATTCTTTTTCTAAGGTTTCTTTCTGGGTTTTGAGTCCGACTAATTCTTGGGCGATCGCCTGCCTAGCCGGATCGAGGCTACTATCCTTACGAATTTGCTCACCACTTCTCAATGGTGCCGCCAATCCATCCCCTCCGACTACCTCAGTCGCTCGCACCGTTAACAAATTTTCTGTTGATGCCAATTGTCGCCTTAACTCAATCATTTGTGGATTATCCGGGCGCAGGGTTTGACTGAGCAATAATTCTTGAGACTCTAACTCATAGAGCTGAGTGCGCAACCGGCCAATAATCGGATCGGCACTTAAGGCGGCTGAAGCATAGGCTTGATCGGGATTTAAACCCAACTGCTGTTGCAGACTCGCCATTTGGGTTGTCACAGTCTGAATTTGCAATTCTAACTGTCGCTGCTGCTGCTCATTTTGCGTAATTAATCCGGGAAGTTGAGTCCGTTTTATTTCAGCAAACTCCGTTTGCCGAATAAACACTTCTAGCTCATTTTCCGCCTTGCGTAGCTCTTCTACCACCTTCGGTAAGCGCTCATTTAGGGTTTCAATAATCGCTCGCAAGCGACTGGTATTAAGGCGACGGCTTTGCTGAATTACTTCCTGCACTAACAATTCAGTGATTTGTTTACCCTGAGACTTATTATCCCAGGTCACATATACATATAAAAAGGATGGGGTTTTCCTGTTATATCTAATTGAAGATCCTTTCCGTAAATCCCTAGGGTCAATCTGGATTTTAGGAGACTCGGAAACCGTTTGTAAGACCTCATTCGTTAGGAGTAACTCTTGGGCATTTTCTTCAAGCTGTTCACTTTGGGCCTGGATAGCTGTTCCGGTTTCCGAAATCGTTATGGGAGGAGTGGTAATTTGCAAGACGGATTGAAATCGATAACTGGGAAGCCCTTGTGGGGGTTGAAGCACCGCAAATCCTCCACCCCCAAGTGCCCCTATCATCAGGCCAATGGGAATAGTTAACCAATATTTTCCAAAGGCGATTTTATATTTTTTGATCAGCGGTGAAGTCATGGTTCTATCCAGGCTACTTACAAATACAAGTCCCTCATGTCTACTTTAACCTAAGCTAGCTTGAAGAAAAGGGATTTACTGGCTGGGAGAGGGTGATGGGGCTGGTGCGGGCGCTGGGGCTGGTGCAGGTGATGGGGCTGGAGTAGGTGATGGTGTAGTCCCGGGTGTGGGTGTAGGAGTCGTTCCAGGTGTGGGTGTGGGAGTAGGAGTGGGGGCAGGAGAGGGAGACGGATTATTCAGGTTGGTATCAACTGTAAAGACATCGGTGACGTTATCTCGGAATTGTCGCCAAAACAGAAGAAAGGTGAGGACATCTTGAAACGGTCGGGTAATTCGAGTTAGAGTTACGCTCAGTCTCGATAATAAGTTACGATTGACTACGATAATGTCATTATCTAGCAAGCGAATATTTTGGGAAACATCTCCTAATATGACACTGCGAGCATTAATAACTTTGGTGACCACTCGTCCCTGTTCTTGGTCAAAGCGAATTAACCCTACTTTACTCAATTTAGCATCTTCAAAATTGGGCCCGATCGCCGTAATCGCATCAGCAAAAGTACTGCCATTCGGTAATGTAATTGACCCCACATTATTGGTGGTATAGCGCACGACATCAATAGCAATCGTCGGTTGGGATAAATTGGATTCTGCCGCTAACTGATGATCGTAGTCAATATCATTAAAATCAATTTTAGGCACAATAATGATATCGCCATCTTCAAGCCGCAGGTCTTGGATTCGCTGCCCATATTTAAGGGGAGTGAGTAAATCGACAGAAGCTTCTAGGACTGAACCATCTAGCAAAGTTCGACGAATAATAATGTTACGCAGGTCAGCCGACTGAGTAGATCCTCCAGCCGCTACCAGAGCATCAGCCACTAAAGGAAGGGGAGCAGAAGGCAGAGGATAGGTTCCTGGTCGCAAGACTTCACCGGTAATAATTGCTTCAACGGGTCTACGATTGCCTAGAGTAACCAAGACATCCGGTTCAATCACAAATTGATTTAAGCCAAAGCGTAATTTCTCCTCGACTTCTTCTAGGGTTAAGCCTTTGAGGGTTAATCGTCCCATTAAGGGGACAATAATATTCCCTTCTAAATCCAGTAGAGCTTGAAAATTCAGATCGGGAAAATTGGTCACATTAACTGTAATTGAATCTCCAGAGCCTAGGCGATACACATCAAATTCTGGAGGGGGAGCCGTGGGGAATTGATTATCGAGTTCCAGAATTTCCCCTTGGTTTCTCAATCTCTCTCGTGCGTCTTCGAGGAGTTGATCGACAGAAGCTGGTTGATCCACATCAATAGAGGGGAGTTGTCCGTTAGCCTGAGAAGGCAAAAACAACCCCACACCTAATGTCAGACTAATGGTAAGGTTAAAATGCCGTGAGGGAGCCATAGGAAGTTTATTCTACAGGGGCTTGACTAAAGACGGTTTCCATTAGAGTGGTTTGGATCGTTTGTACCAAGGAATGGGTGATTTTCTCTGCTTCTTCTATATCTCCTAGGGCTTCAATGGGAATCATTAGACAAACGGCCATCCAAGGAGCGCGATCGCCTTGGGTTTGGGCTAGGCGATCGGCTATAAACCAATTGACTGGCGCTGGATCTCCCCCATTGGGCCAAGCGTACCATTGCACCAGAGCATAGGTTTGTGTAGGATTCCAGCCGCGAAAAAACCGCGATCGCACTCTCCCCCCTTGACCAGACTCTGTATCGACTTCCCACGTCTTCATTTGATAAGAATCAGTTTTCCAGTCCCTGAAAACCTGTTGCACAAACCCATTCACATCCACCCATTCCACTCTGGGTTGGTCTAGGTCTGAATTTTGAATTAAAAACAACAGAATGACTGGTTCTTCCCAGTTGCCTTGAAGTTGTTGATAAGACCATTTATGACCTCCTAAACCGAGTTCTCTCTGCTCAAGGGTTTCCCAACCTGAGAGGGTTAATCCGTTTTTACGGACTTGTCGCAACTGTTTTAAGGCCACTACTTTGGGAGGAGCCTGCCATTGCCACGATCCGTTGAAGTATCCCGGAATCGTACCTATGGCTAAAATGACCACCATAAAGCCAAGCAATACCCATAGGAGCAAAGACTGTTTTTCCGTTTGAGGAGGCGGCTGATCATTCATCTGAGTTAAGGGGTTCAAGGGTTTCATCAGACTCTTCTAACTCTAAATAGTCGTCGCGATTGATCCAATTCAACAGAAGCACCACCAAACCCAACATCCCTGCGGAGTATAAATCTCCACCCCAACTTTCATGTAACCAATGAAATACTGGGTCGTTGCCTGTGCCATGAAAGTAGGTGAGTAGGCTATTGCGGATAATATTGGCTACCACACTAATAACAATTGACCCGGCTAATAAGGAGATGATTTTACGTCGAGAGGCGATCGCACCCGTCCAGTAAAGAAGCATTAACGCTACATAAAGACTGGTAAAGAGCATTTTCAATCCCGCACAGTGGGGGGCAACTTCTACGAGTCTTCCCCCGGTGGAGAGATAAATCCCGTTTACGGTAACATCCATTCCCACAATACCAGAGAGGATAAATCCTGCCATGGTAGAAATAAAGCTTTGTAAGGGGAGAATATAAGGCTCGATTAAATAAGGGATTTCTGTGGGAGTGGCCAGAGCAACTAAAATGAGGGGAAAAGCTTGTAATTTCAGACCTGGAATACCTTTTAACCACAAACAAATCCCAATGAGCATCAGGGGAAAGGAGAGATTAACAATATCGGGTAGTCCAGTCATGTAGAACACTCCACCGAGTCCGAGGAAAAAGCCACCTAGGGGATGGAAGTCGTCAGGCAGTTGTGTCCATTGCTGGCGTTTTTCCCAGAAGGCAATATAGACGGCAAAGGGTAAGCCAATTAACCCATGGCTAAAGTATTCGTGTTCAATACTGATACTTTTATTCATCCAGCCATCATACCAATGGAAGAGCAAGGGGGCATAGAGAAGGATGAACAGGGCGATAAGAGCATAATTGAGCCAAGATTTGGGTATGGAACTGGGAAAGGAAGATGGTTGAGTCATCGTGTTTTTAGGGAATGTTTTTGAGGGAATAGGGAATGGGGAATACGGGGTTTTATTTAGTTTTTCTTAACTGCTAAGGCGATCGCCTCAACAACTCGCTCGATTTGTTCTAAAGTAATCCCTGGGAACATGGGTAGGGAGAGGATAGACTCGCAGAGTTGTTCGGCTTCAGGAAAGTCTTCCGCATGATAACCTAGATGGGCATAAGCCGGCTGTAGATGGCAGGGAACTGGATAGTGGATACCGGTTTGAATGTTAGCAAGTTTGAGTTCTTCTTGTAGCGTATCTCGGCTCAGGGGACAGCTTTCTAAGAGGCGAATCACATAGAGGTGATAAACATGGCCGGCACCACTGAAGTTGGCGATCGGGACAAGACCGGATGCAGCCAAGGGAGCGAAGAGGCGATCGTATTCTTTTGCAGCTTGGTTGCGCTGTTGGTTCCAGGTGAGCAAGTGGGGTAACTTCACGTTTAGAATAGCGGCCTGGAGGGTATCTAAACGGCTATTAGTTCCCAATTCAGTGTGGTAATATTTGCGCGGCGCCCCGTAATTTCTTAGCGTTTTCATATTGCTCTCCACCTCTGGATCGTTGGTTAAGACCATACCTCCATCTCCAAATGCGCCAAGATTTTTACTTGGATAAAAGCTATAGGCAGCCGCTTTGCCGACAGAACCTGCCGTATACCCTTCTCGATGGGCCAAATGTGCTTGGGCAGCATCTTCAAAGATAAACAAATTATGGGTTTGGGCAAAGTCTAGGAGGGCTTGAGGGGAGACCATTTGACCATAGAGATGAACGGGAAGAATGGCTTTGGTTTTGGGAGTAACTAGCTTTTCGGCTGCTTGTAGATCGATTAGGGCACTGTTTGGATCGCAGTTGGCTAAAATGGGGGTTGCTCCTGAGTGTAGAACACCGATGAGGGTGGCGATGAAGGTGTTGGCTGGTAAGATGATTTCGTCTCCAGGTTGAATGCCACAGGCTTTTAAGCCAAGGGCGATCGCATCGGTTCCACAAGCGACTCCAATACCATACTGAACTCCCGATTTTTGAGCAAATGCGACTTCAAAGTCTTTGACGGCTTGACCCAAGATAAAGTCGCCTTGCCGCAGAACCGCTAACATGGCTTCATCAAACTGGGTTTTCAGAGGTTGGTGTTGGATCGAGAGATCCACAAAGGGAATAGTTGTAGAGGATGGGTTCATTCGCTAATGACGATCGCAAGTTTAATCTTTTCCGAGTTTGGCATTAAGGGATAGAAAGTGGCAAATTACTGGAGTTTGTGATGTGCTGATATCAAAATTTATCGTTTTTGGGAGAGTATTAGATGGACTATAAGACGGCTTGTGAATTTGCGATCGCCCAAGGGTTACCTACTGGCGAAAATCCTGATGCATTTTTACTACGCCTGCAAGCGGGAGAGCCACCCGTTCCGGGGCAAGTTACGTCTTTACTGTTAGCACTCAGTATTATTGCTGAACAATCCCAGGAGCAGCAGTTATTAGAGCGGCGCTTGGTATGTGCCCTGCATCGGTTAGCCATGGAAAGTCGCCAGGCTTTTGTGCAACATAAACAGTCTGGTCTCATTTGGCCGCCCTTGTTAGACCAGGATCTGACCCGAATCGCGATCGCCGTGGGGAAAATTTTCGCCCCCCAGCAGGCGATCGCCCTTCGTCCTGGACAATAATAGCCATTCCTAATTGTTTGTGTGAAATTGATCCTGAAAAATATTTGCCTTTTGTTAACCTGATTTTGACCAAATCTTAGTAAAAATAATGAGAATGTATAGCAGCCTTTAAGCCTTGAATAGACCCCTAGGATATTCCCTTAATGGCAATCTAGATAACTAAATTCCAAAAAATACAGTTTTCTTAAACTTCTGCTATAGTTGAAATAGGCGGTCTCTAAATAGGTGTTAAGAAGAAAATTGAACTATCCTCCCCTGACTGGATACCCCTGGCAAGGCTTGTGGTATCTAGAAATGAAACTCAAGCGTAGACGTAAGTCTGACCCCACGATCTCCTGGGTGGATGGCTGTGAACCCCCTAGTCCGATCTGACCGGTCTGTAACTGTTAGGTTTGCCCTACCCTCAACTGAAGTTGGCAAACTGGGCCGGTCAATCAGCTAAATACAGCGTATTCTGCTTTGCAAACATAAACACCCTAGGCAAACACTTGTAGTATTGATGCTTGGAGCCTTTGAGTCCGTTCCTCATAGCAGAAGTGCTGTAAGTCCTGAACATGACCCCTTGGAAAGAAAAACCCAAGGTAAATGGACAGTGATTTAGCTGCTCAGAAATTGAACCCTAATTAAGCTTTAACGATCTCTAAAAATCCAGGAATACAAACCCAAAGCCAGCTAGAAATGGATTTCTAGACATGGTTTTTGAGGGTATTTTCCCATGATTGCCAAAAACTGGAAGGGATAAAAAAACTCCAAATTAGGGGTTGATTCTTCCTGGGAATTCTCGATGTCTTGCTCAAAGAATGATAGAGAATCGGTATCCCAATCAAGCAGATTAGAAAATAGGAGAATTTATCATGTCTCGCTTACTCAAAAACAAAATTGCACCGGCTCCTTTGCCCACAGAAATTAGTGTAGTCGATCTGATTGATGGCTACTTTACCGCCTACAATTCAGCACGACTGCGGGAAATTTGCCACTTGCTCACCCAGAAAGTCATGCAGCCGGGAGTCACTGTCGGTGTAAGTCTCTCTGGAGCCATGACTCCAGCCGGATTTGGGGTGGGAATTCTAGCACCTCTCATGCAACAAGGCTATATTGATTGGATGATTAGCACGGGAGCTAATTTATATCACGATCTGCATTATGGTTTGGGAATGAGTCTATATGCAGGCAGTCCCTTCTTAGATGATGTGAAATTGCGAGAAGAGGGACATATCCGCATTTATGACATTGTGTTCGACTACGATGTGCTATTAGAAACTGATGCCTTTATCCGCCAAACCTTGAAAGCACCAGAATTCCAAAAACGGATGGGAACGGCTGAATTTCATTATCATTTGGGGCGGTATATCTGGGAAATTGAACAACGTTTAGGTATTGAAAATCCTTGCTTACTCTCCACAGCCTATGAATGTGGCGTTCCTATCTATACCTCTTCTCCTGGGGATAGTTCCATCGGTATGAATGTGGCAGCTTTGGCATTAGAGGGATCGGATCTCATGATTGATCCAGCCATTGATGTTAATGAAACCGCAGCCATTGTCTATGGCGCTCGGAATTCCGGTATTCCCAATGTGATGGGGAGAAGTGCGGCGTTGATGATTGGTGGCGGTTCGCCGAAAAACTTCCTGTTGCAAACTCAACCCCAGATTCATGAGGTTTTGGGTTTAGAAGAACGGGGTCATGATTATTTTATCCAGATTACCGACGCTCGTCCCGATACCGGAGGATTATCGGGAGCAACTCCTTCAGAAGCAGTGAGTTGGGGGAAAGTAGACCCGAACGAATTACCCAATAGTATTGTGTGCTATACCGATAGCACGATCGCCTTACCGTTGATTAGCTCCTATGTGAGTAAAAAATCTACACCCCGTTCCCTGAAACGGCTGTACGATCGCCGTCAGGAATTGTTAGATCGCTTAAAAGCGGACTATCAGGCGCAACCAAAGGCTTCTGGGGTGGCTCAACCGAAAGAAATGAGTGCTGCTGCTCCGGTCGTCACTTATCCGTGCGGCACTCCTATCCGTAAATAACGTCACTATTTGAAGAATAACCTTTTCTTCACCCTAATCCTTCTCTATTTTCTGGAGAAGGATTTTTTTGCTTGATGCCTCGCTTCTGTGACTTTTGCACAGTGCGATCGCTAAAATATTGACTAGAATTAAACGCAAAATTTTTTAGGAATCACTGTGCATTGAGTCCGATGAGAATGTCAATTGTATTGGGTTCAAGATCTTGAATGAGGATAAAATACCATATTTTATCCTCTTGTTTTCGGCATTGAGCTAATATTCAATATTTCTGGGGAAAACGATGTTTCACGATCTCAAGATTAATTCACGAACTCACCATCACGGAAGCGTCCAGAGGTTCGCTGACCATCAGGAGAAATAAGTACACCTTGACCATGGGGAATACCACCGCGTAATTCTCCTTCATATCTTGTACCATCGGAAAAGACACATTGAACATTAGCATCTAATGCTTCATTAAAAAAACGACCTTGACAACGGGTTCCATCCGGACGAATGAGTGCACCTTGACCAAAGGGTTCACCCGCAAAAAATTCTCCTTCATAGCGACTTCGATCGGGATAAACAAACCGTCCTTTGCCTTCAGGCTGACTGCTGGTTACATTGGTACTGAGATTCGTGACTAATCCAAAGGTTCCCTCATAGTATTTTCCATCAGGAAATACAGCGCGGCCATTCTTTAAAATTCCGTTTTCAAAGACTCCTTCTAGACGGGCATCATCAGCTTTAATAAAGACTCCTCGACCGTGGGGTTTACCGTTGAAAAAGCTGCCTTGATAGCGATCTCCTTCTGCATGGACATAAACCCCTTGACCGTTAGGTAATCCTCCCTGAAGTTCCCCCTGATAATTATCTCCATTGGGATAATTACATTTAGCCACCCCATCGGCAATGTCAGGGACGCAAGAGGGAATTAATTCTTCATCTGGAGTACCCAAGGAATCTCCTCCCAATTGGGCGATCGCCCCCTCCATAATCAGTATCACACTTAAACCACTCAAACTTAACGCAGCTAAACAAGAATATCCCCAGGTTTGTAAGGATCTAACCATAAGCTTTAGGCAGGATTGATTAGTGTTCATCAGTACCCCCATAATCTTACTCCCAGTCTAAAATAATAGCGACCAATTGATGAGGCATTATATCTCTGGGGGTAAGGGAGCTGCCCCCACTGGACGGGTCACTTCTTGCCCATTCTCTTCTAAAACGACCACCGGTTCGGCCGGGGTATAGACATCAATATTTTTCACATATACCGAACCGCCGCCGATATAATCCCCTACTCCTACATAACGGGTGTCTTCACCAGGGGATTTCACAATAGCCTTCACCACCTGTCCCACTTGTACCACAGCCGACACTTCCACCGCTCTAGCCGTATTCGGAGGCGGTGGCCCTATTGGCCCTGCTGGGGCAGCAGGTACGGGTTGAAACCTCGGATCTATCCCTAAATTTGGGGGCGGTTCCACTTGTGGCAGTTCTGGTATTGATAGAGGTGCAATTTTAGGAATCGCTGGTGCTACTGCTCCATTACCTGAACCACTACCAGCATTATTAGGAGGTGTAGGAGGTGTAGGAGGTGGAGGCGGTGGGGAATCTTCGACGATGATGGGCGGTATACCCCCTGCTGGTCCGCCATTGTCTGCACCACCATTTTCTGATCCTCCGGTAATAATAATGCCTGGAGGATTAAAAGGATCTTTTTGTCCCGTTGTATTGCTCACGGACTGTACTCGATCTTCAACATTGGTAGATTGTTCCAGAGTCGATTGGGGGGGAGGTGGGGCGGGCGGTTCTTGCGCTTCCGGTTCCTCTTCTTCTGGAAACACTTCTGCCGGAGCTTCGCCTTCAGTTCCTTCCGTTTCAGTTCCTTCAGGGGGAGTGGTTTGGGGTGCAGCCGCTACGGGTTCGGGTGGAGGGGCTTCTGCGGCAGGTTCTTCTCCTCCACCTCCAATTAAACCACAACTGGATAAGCCTAGGCTTAAGATACTAAGGAATAGGACTAAGAATGATGAACGCATGGAAACCCCCCACGATTAGCACGATTAGCTGACGATTGAGCAACTGGGTTAATGGTACTGCTATTTTAGGCTGATTTTGGGGGAATAGGGAATAGGGAATAGGCTGTTCTCCCTCTCTCCCCACTTTGAGATTGTCGAACGGGTTTGGGGGATGAGGGCTTCAGATCTCTGTCATCATTACTTTTTTCAACCGCTCTAGACCTTTTTTCACCTGTCGAGAGACAGTAACGGCGCTAATGCCCATCCGTTCAGCCGTTTCTTTTTGGGTGAGGTCGTAGAGAAAGACAAATTCCAAGACTTTGCGGGTACGATCTTCTAAGTTTACTAGGGCTTGTTGGAGACGGATTTGGTCTTCCATGGCTAACTGGAAACTGCGATAGCGATGGTCGGGAACCAGTTCCCCTAAACTGGTGGCTTGTTCGCCTTCATCTGTGACGGGAGCATCTAGGCTGAGTAGCGAGCGATTTTTAGAAGCAAGTTTCACCTCGTGCCATTCTGCTACTGATAAGCCCATAGCTTCAGCGATTTCTAGATCTTTGGGATAGCGGTTGAGTTTAACTTGTAAATCCCGAATCGTACTTTCAGCTTGGCGCTGTATCGTTAACCAGCGTCGAGGAATACGGACAGTATTGCTGCGATCGCGCAAATAATGTTGAATTTCACCCCGAATGTAGGGAATCGCGAAAGAACTAAAGGCATGGCCTTTGCCCAGTTCAAATCGTTCTATAGCTCGAATGAGACCAATACACCCAACTTGAAGTAAATCATCATATCCTTCACTGCATTGGTGCATCCAGTGATGGGCTTCTTTCCTGACTAAACCAATATTCGATTTGACAATTTTATTCCGCAATTCTAGGGAAGGATTTTGTTGATAAGCCGAGAGCCAATCAATATTTTCATATTTTATATCTTGGGAAGCTGGAGTTGCCATTATCTTGAGTTGGGTTTTGGTAGATGTTTGAACGTTAGAACATTAATTTACGAGGTCATCCTAAAATATGATTAATATAGCACTCACTGTATAGTCTAAAGATTTTTGTAATTTAGGCTATGATTTCACCATAGACCTAACTGTGTTCTTCATCACAATTTTGAGGTTAAGGATTACTCGAGATCGTTTGCACCCTGCTTCTGATATGGGTATTGAGGGATAAGAAGCTTAATCCCTGAATTTACTTTCCCATCCCTAGCCTATCAAGCATCTTCCCTTGGAGGCAAGCAAATTTTTCTATAGAGCAACATTAAGCAACATATTGTATACTTTCTGAAAGCTCTTACTCCTATACTTATGACTATACTATGACGGGTTTTGCGGTCGATCGCCCCCACATTACAGCTATTCTTGCCATGAGTGCCGATGGCAAAATCTCCGACAGTGACCGTTCCCCTGCCCGGTTTGGTTCTACGGCGGATAAAGCCCATCTCGAACAACAAATTGCTAAAGTGGATGCTGTCTTATTCGGTGCAGGAACCCTACGCGCCTATGGCACAACTCTGAGTATTTCTGATCCCCAACTTCTACAGCAACGCCAGCAACAGCAACAGCCGCCCCAACCTGTACAAATTGTAGTCTCTCAAACTGGCAATCTTGATGCTTCCTATCGCTTTTTTCAACAATCCGTTCCCCGATGGCTGCTCACCACCCCAGAGGGAGCAATTCCCTGGCAAAATCAACCTGAATTAGCACCACAATTTGACCGTATTCTCACCGCTCCTACCCATGAAGGGGGCTTCTATTGGAATGGGATTTTTGTCCAGTTCGCCCCATTAAATCTCAAGCGCTTGGCTATCCTCGGAGGAGGAGCGCTAGTAGCAAGTTTACTCGCGGGAGATTGGATTGATGAATTATGGTTAACCATATGCCCAGTGCTTTTAGGGGGCGCAACTGCTCCTACTCCGGTAGATGGGTTAGGTTTAAGTGTGCCCAAATCTCTAACTCTCCTCTCTGCTCACCCTGTAGGACAAGAGGTGTTTTTACACTATCAATTAAATTAGGTAATAAGTAATGGGTAATAGGAGAGGATGGGGAGGATCATTGATTCCCCTAATTGTTTAATTGTTTAACTATTAATGATTAATGATTGAGTTGTCTCATGCGTCAATATTCAATTCGCTGGATTTCACAAATTTCTGAAGTGTCTCAACAGGAATGGGATGCTTTGGCGCAACCGTTAAAAACACCGTTTTTGGAGTGGGAATGGTTACATAATATGGAAGCGTCGGGGAGTGCTACGGCGCAAGCGGGTTGGCAACCTTGTCATTTAACAGTATGGCACGATCGCGCTCTGGTCGCTGCGGCTCCATTATATGTCAAAGGTCACAGCTATGGTGAGTTCGTCTTCGATCGCCAATGGGCAGATCTGGCTTATCGTCTGGGAATTGAATATTATCCGAAGTTGTTGGGGATGAGTCCGTTTACACCCGCATTGGGCTATCGGTTTTTGGTCGATCCTGCCGAGGATGAGGAGAGCTTAACGGAGATTATGGTTGCTGCCATTGACCAATTTTGCGATCGCCATCAGATTTCCGGTTGTAATTTCCTGTATGTCGATCCTCAATGGAAACCAATGATTCAAAAATATGGCTTTTCTGGCTGGTTGCACCATAGCAGTATTTGGCATAATCAAGGCTTCCAGACATTTGATGATTATTTGGGCATGTTTAATGCCAATCAACGGCGCAACATTAAACGCGAGCGTAAAGCCATTCAAAAAGCCCAATTAACCATGAAAGTCCACAATGGAGAAGAAATTACCCATAATCTGCTCTCGGATATGTACCATTTTTATAGCCATCACTGCGATCAATTTGGCTGGTGGGGGAGCAAATATTTAACCAAGACCTTTTTTGAGCGCCTTTACGATCATTATCGCCATCGCCTGGTATTAAGTGCTGCTTATCGGGAAGGGAACGATCGCAAACCGGTGGGGATGTCTTTTTGTGTCACTAAAGCCGATCAACTTTATGGACGCTATTGGGGCAGTTTTGAAGAATTGGATTGCCTGCACTTTAATGCTTGTTATTATACACCTATTGAGTGGGCGATCGCCAACGACATTCAACGCTTCGATCCCGGTGCTGGAGGACGACACAAGAAGCGGCGCGGCTTCCCCGCAACTCCCCACTATAGCCTGCATCGATTTTACAATCAACGATTAATGCAAATCATGAAAACCCACATCGATCAAATCAATGAAGCCGAGCAATTACAAATTGATGCCATTAATGAAGAGTTACCGTTTAATCAGACTCAAGACTGGGTTCAACACCCCTATTGAGGGATAGAACGCAAAGTGCTGTAATGTCTTTACGGCTATAGAACTTGGCCGATCGCCCGAATCCCTTCTTCGATCTGAGTTTCATTGAGCTGAGAGTAGCCAAAAATAAACTCCCCCGAGTTAGGAGCAGCCAAATAATAACCCCGGGCGCTGATCAAGCCGACATCTACACTTGCTGCCCGTTGAATGATGCGATCGTCAGGCAAATCGGTTTCTAATTTCGCCATTAAATGAATCCCCGCATTGTCTCCCAAAATCGAAACTCTGCTCCCAAAATTCTCGTTCAAGGCTTTTACTAATACTTGGCGGCGCTTATTGTAAAGATGTCGCATTCGTCTAATATGTCGTTCAAAGTAAGCTTCGGTAAAAAAATCGGTGAGGGCATATTGCTCTAGCATGGAACAATGGCGATCGCACAGCCATTTTGCCCGACTCACCAGGGGTATCCAAGCCGTTGGCACGACTAGATAACCCAGGCGCAACGAAGGAAAGAGAATTTTAGAAAAAGTCCCCACATAGATTACGATGTTGTGGCGATCGAGTCCTTGTAAGGCAGGAATGGGGCGATCGCCATAACGATATTCACCATCATAGTCATCTTCGAGGACGAGGGTTTCGGTTTGTTGCGCCCATTGCAGTAGAGCGAGTCGTCGAGAAAGCGAGAGAGTTGCCCCAGTGGGAAATTGATGGGACGGAGTGACATAGACAAATTTGAACTGATGGCGATCGCGATCCAGTGCGTCTACCTGCAATCCTTCAGCATCCACGGGAATGGGTTGCAGGTTCGCCCCTTGTCCTGTAAAGCAATACCGCGCCCCCAAGTAGCCCGGATCTTCCATTGCCACCCAATCTCCCGGATCGAGGGTGAGGCGGGCAATTAAATCGAGAGCTTGTTGAGACCCGTTAACCATCATCACCTGTTCGGGAGTGCATCGAACCGCGCGAGAACGCCCCAAATAATTGGCGATCGCCCGTCTCAGGGGCATATATCCCGCTGGATCGGAACCGTAATCCATTAGCGTTGAGGACGTGCGGCAATGGCGGACTAGGAGTCGCCGCCACAGATCCATAGGAAACAAATTCGCCGCCGGATTGCCATAGCGAAAGCTAATCCGGTATTGGGGACTCGGACCTTCGAGCGATCGCCTCGTTAGTAGATTTGTCGCGAATCGAGACAGGCGAGTGAAATCCGATGATTCAGATGCCCCTTGCTCGACAGAGTTGGCGTGTAAATAGGCTTCGGGGAGTTGAGCGCAAACAAATGTGCCCGATCCTCGACGAGTTTCTAAATAGCCTTCGCTAACCAGTTGCTCGTAGCTCTGGGTTACGGTGATTCGCGAGATATTGAGGGACTGAGCTAATTGTCGAGAGGGGGGTAATTTTTGGTTGGGCTGAAGCCGTTGCTGCAATACGGCACGGCGTAATTCTTCTGCAAGCTGCTGATATAAGGGGGTGACAGAGGCGCGATCGAGAGACAGGACTAAATCCATAGTAGATCGATTGAACTCAAAAATTGGACTGATCTAAAAACTATAAATTGGCTATTGTTCGAGACCAATTTAGGCTCTATCTTAATCCTCATCAGCATCCAATCAATCTGGAGATCTACCTATGTCCACTACAAAACCGCTGCAAGTGACCGATCGCTCTGCCGTGAAACGTAATCCCAAACGGGGATGCTACGATCGCGCCACGATCGACCAAATTTTGGATGAAGCACTGGTCATTCACGTTGGTTTTATGGCCCATAATCAACCCTTTGTCATTCCGATGAGCTATGGACGAGATGGCGATCGCCTCTATATCCACGGAGCCGTAGCCAGTCGAATGCTCAAGAATTTAGAGCAGGGCATTGAGATTTGCGTGAGTGCCACTATATTGGATGGCATTGTCATTGCGCGATCGCTCTTTCACCATTCCATGAATTATCGCTCGGTGATGTTGTTTGGTCGTGCCACATTGGTTGATGATGAGCAGGAAAAGCGGCACGCTCTCAAAATCCTATCCGAACACATTGTCCCCGGGCAATGGGAACAAGCCCGCCAACCGACACCGGCTGAAATGAAAGCAACAACGGTATTGGCTTTCCCCATTGAAGAAGGCTCTGCCAAAGTCCGCAGTGGAGATCCTAAGGATGATGCTGCTGACTATGAGCTACCGATCTGGGCAGGACAATTACCCCTGAAACTTACCCCTGGCGTTCCCATTCCCGATTCTCAACTGCGATCGGATATTACCGTCCCTGAGAACCTGTTGAATTATCATCAAGGTGCATAACAGCATAACTTTGTTTGCTCTGTTCTGGTGCGCGATCGCTCCAACCATAAGTTGATTGCTCAAAACTATAGCGCTTCGCGTTAGGGAATGGAGATTAGAAGAGACGGCAAGGCTTGATTGTGCCCGTGAAGATTTAGATGATTATCAATGGCAACCAGCCAAAGATCAAGGCGTTTTCATTGTTGGCAAAAAACCAGATTAGGAGTGAGCAGAGTTTAATTTCAGAGAAATCCCGTAAAGATGATACATTGTAGCCAACATGCAACTACTTTAAGGAGGATTGACTGAAATTTCCATGCACGATCCATCAAACAAGCGATCTCATCTGTCCAACCCTCACCGAACACCCGGAGATACCAACATTACCCGCTTTCCTGGATTTGATTTTCATCCAGAGGTTTTTATCACCTCCGGGATATTAATCCTACTGTTTGTCCTGTTGACTGTTCTGTTCAAAGAACCGGCTGAAACGGCATTTGGACAAATTCAAACCTTTATTGCTGAAGGAATGGGCTGGTTTCTGATCTTAGCCGTCAGTATTTATCTGAGTGTGGCCATACTGCTGGCCCTGAGTCGCTTTGGCTCAGTCCGCATCGGTGGCCAGGATGCTCGTCCTGAGTTTCCCACCTTTGCCTGGCTTGCCATGCTGCTGTCCGCTGGCATGGGGATTGGGTTAATGTTTTGGAGTGTGGCTGAACCGATTTACCACTTCCAATCGCCACCGACGATTTTAGGAACGATTGAACCAGGAACCAACGATGCAGCGCAACAGGCCCTAAGTATTACCTTTTTCCATTGGGGATTTCATGCTTGGGGTATCTATGCTCTAGTTGGCCTGGCACTGGCCTTTTTTGCCTATAACCGTGGATTGCCCCTGACCGTCCGCTCTGTATTCTATCCTCTATTGGGAGATGGCATTTATGGTTGGATGGGCAACGTTGTTGATGTCTTGGCTGTCACGGCAACCCTGTTCGGCTTAGCCACCTCCCTGGGGTTTGGAGTACAACAGGTGAATGCTGGGTTCAATTTCTTATTCGATCTTCCCATTAACGCTCCAGTTCAAGTTGTTCTGATTGCTATTATCACTGGATTTGCTACCGCATCAGTTGTGTCAGGTCTCGACGCTGGAGTCCGTCGGTTGAGTGAATTAAACATGATTTTGGCTGCCATCCTGATGGTCTTTGTGCTATTAGCTGGGCCAACCATTTTCCTGCTGGGTACATTTGTACAAACCACAGGATTTTATCTGGCATCCTTACCCACATTCAGCTTTTGGACTGAAACCTTCCAATCTACGAGTTGGCAAAATAGCTGGACCGTTTTCTATTGGGGATGGTGGATTTCTTGGTCTCCATTTGTGGGGATTTTTATTGCCCGTATTTCCAAAGGGCGTACAGTCCGGGAATTTATCTTAGGTGTGTTGCTGTTGCCGTCGCTGCTCACCTTCCTCTGGATGTCAGTTTTTGGGGGAACTGCACTAAACCTGGAATTGGGTGATAGTCCTGGCATTATTGCAGATGCTGTTAATGCTGAAGTAGCCACAGCCCTATTTGTGATGCTACAGCAACTGCCCTTAACAGGTCTTACCTCTTTTGTTGGCATTATTTTGGTGGTTGTGTTTTTCGTAACTTCCTCTGATTCCGGTTCCCTGGTTGTCGATAACTTAACATCGGGTGGAAAATTAGATTCTCCTGTGCCTCAGCGAGTATTCTGGGCGGCAATGGAGGGTGTGGTGGCAGCCGTGTTGCTTTTAGGAGGAGGTTTGACGGCCCTACAGACGGCTGCAATTACCACTGGGTTGCCCTTTGCGATTGTTCTGCTGGTAATGTGCTACAGCCTTTATCGAGGACTTGGGGAAGAATACGCTGTGATTAAGTTGAAATCAAGTTCAGCAGCAGCCCCTACAGGGCAGACTCAGATTGAAACCGTACAGAAACCGATTGAAAAGGGCCCCATTTACTAGCCAGTTTGATTCCTAGTTTCGACTTTGGAACTAGGGATCTCTAATCCATGGAGATCCAATCCAGTTTATGATGGGAGGATGCAACAGCTTACCTTGACTCGACCTGATGATTGGCATCTCCATCTGCGGGATGGTGAAGCGCTAAAAGCCGTTTTACCCTATACCGTGCGACAGTTTGTCCGTGCGATTATTATGCCTAATTTGAAGCCCCCAGTGCGATCGCTCGCTGATGCTGTTGCTTATCGCGATCGCATTCTCGCTGCCATTCCCCCAGGCAAACAGTTTGAGCCATTAATGACGCTCTATCTCACCGATAATACCAGCCCAGAAGAGATCGTTCAAGCGAAGGACTCCGGGTTTGTGAAAGCGGTGAAATACTACCCATCCGGAGCAACA
This sequence comes from Cyanobacteria bacterium UBA2566, assembly GCA_002340255.1. Classification (GTDB taxonomy): domain Bacteria; phylum Cyanobacteriota; class Cyanobacteriia; order Cyanobacteriales; family Desertifilaceae; genus Roseofilum. The sequence goes on along the minus strand of DDLS01000174.1, from coordinate 77,348 downwards.
ACCAATTCAGAATTCGGGGTTACAGATATTCGGAAGTGCGATCGAGTCTTTGAGACCATGCAACAAGTAGACTTGCCCTTATTACTCCATGGAGAAGTCACCGATCCAGACGTGGATGTATTCGATCGCGAAAAAGTCTTTATCAAGCAACATTTAATTCCCCTCAGACAGCGATTTCCCAAACTGCGCGTCGTACTAGAACACATCACCACCTCAGATGCCGTGGAATATGTCCTCGAAGCGGACAATATCGGCGCAACCCTCACCCCCCAACATCTCTTATTTAACCGCAATCGCATCTTCAAAGGCGGTATTAATCCCCACTTTTATTGCCTACCCATTTTGAAACGGGAAACCCATCGTCAATCCCTTCTACAAGCCGCAACCTCCGGCAATCCCAAATTTTTTCTCGGCACAGATAGCGCCCCCCATACCCGCACCAGTAAAGAAAGTGCCTGTGGCTGCGCCGGTTGCTTTTCCGCCCTCCACGCCCTGGAATTATACGCAGAAGCCTTTGAGAGCGTTAATGCCCTCGATAAACTAGAAGCCTTCGCCAGTTTCTACGGGCCAGATTTTTATCAACTTCCGCGCAATACCGAACAGATTACCTTAACCAAAACCACCTGGAGAATTCCCGATGAAGTGCCCTTTACCGAATCTGGGTTAGTGCCTTTACGCGCAGGACAGGAGATGACCTGGCAAATGATTTGAGATGGTATATTTTCCTTTGGAATTGGGTACTCTGTCGGTATGCAGTATTCGTAATATTCTCCAAATAGATTATGGCAAAGTGTTTTCCATCTTTAGAAGAGATTGAGCGTTTTCGAGTTCCTCTTGAACCAGGTGAGCGTCATCTACTTGATTTTCTACTTCATCACCTTGACGACAATTATGAAATTTATGTCCAGCCTTTTCTGAATGGCGATCGTCCTGATTTAATAATTGTTCGCCAAAATTCAGGTGTATTAGTGATCGAGGTTAAGGATTGGCATTTAAGGAACTACTTAAATCCTAAGGGTGGACTTTCATCGTGGAAGCTATGTAAAAATAATGGACAGATTCGCTCTCCCTTGGCTCAGGTAGAAACCTATAAACAGCATCTTTATACACTTCATATTAATTTGCTATTTGAACGCAAGATTCAGAACAAAAAATGTTTTTCAATTGTTCAAACTGCTATTTACTTCCATAATGAGACTACAAAGGATGCTCAAAGTTTCTGTCATAGTGTGAATTACACGCATATACTAGGATATGATGCTCTGAATACTCAAGATTTTAATAGGTTGCTTGAGAAAGCACATCTTAAGCATCAATCATTGATGTTTGATGATGACTTGTATCAGAGTTTTAGGCGATTCTTAAGACCACCGGAACATATCTCTGACATGGGTAAGGATATTCAATACACAAAACGACAACAGAATTTAATTCAAAGCCAGCCAAAAACTCGTCAGAAAGTTCGTGGATTAGCTGGTTGTGGGAAGACAAAAGTTCTCGCAGGTCGTGCTGTTGCTGCCTATAGTCGTACAAAAGAAAGAGTTCTTATATTGACGTTTAATATTACGCTTCGCAATTATATTCACGATCATTTAAATGAAGTTCGCGCCCCTTTTCCTTGGTCTAGATTTGAGATTACAAACTATCATCAATTTTTCAAAACACAGGCTAATAGCTACGGGGTTGAATACAATGATTTTCTGAAAGCAGCCGATGAAAAAGATTTCTTCCATCCTGTCAAAAAAGATATACAACGCTATAAAACTATTTTAGTAGATGAAGTACAAGACTACAAAACTGAATGGCTGCGCTTGTTGGTGAATTATTTTCTTGCAGAGGATGGTGAATTTGTTGTCTTTGGTGATGAAAAACAAAATGTTTATGGTCGTAAAATGGGGGAGGATAGCTTTCCTGTAATTCCTTCCATACCGGGTCGTTGGAATCAATTAAATCAGTCATTTCGTATGGAATTAACTACATTGAAAATTGCTCAAAAATTTCAGGATTTTTACTTTAAGAATTTGTATGAATTAGATAGCGATCTTGTGAGAAATCAGAGAAACATATTTGAGGAGCCTGCAAAATTCAAATATTATGAGCAACCCTACAATAGTGATGAAATATTCCAGCTCATCCGTAATGAAATTGTATTACTCAATATCCATCCCAATGATTTAGTAGTGCTGGCACCAACACACGAAATTATTCGTGCTTTAGAATATAGGTTTCGCCATATTGCTCATGAGAATACAACTCATGCAGGTGAAACAGAAGAAGAGTATCTCTCTCTTTTACAAAAATATAATCTTGAGAATTATGAATTTCCTAAAGAAAATCCAGACTTCAAGTCTAAACTACAAGAGATTCAGCGTGGACGTAAGTTGCATTTTTGGCCCCATGCTGGAACCGTTAAGCTCTCAACTATCTACTCGTTTAAGGGCTGGGAAGCTCATTCTCTTGTGTTGGTTCTTAGCAATGTGAATAGTATCGACGAGCAAGAATGTCTCCATGAGTTGATTTATACGGCGATAACACGCGCTCGTAAAAACTTAATCATAATTGACTGTAACAGTCTATATAGTAAATTCTTTAGCCCTATTGCTAAAAACTTTTTGGAGAATTGATTTATATACAGTCTATTTTTTACTCTCGCTCAAATGGTGTTGATCGTGAAATTACTTTTCGTTTGCAGTAAAAATCAGCTACGCAGCCCTACAGCCGAAGCAATATTCGCCGAGTACGAAGGATTAGAGGTCGATTCAGCCGGCATAGATCGAGGAGCTGAAATCCCTCTGGGTACTGAAGAGATCGAGTGGGCCGATATTATTTTTGTTATGGAGGAGTCTCATCGCAGAAAACTCTCAAAACAATTCCAGCCGTGGCTCAAGAATAAACGAGTAGTCTGCTTGGATATTGCTGATGAGTACGAATATATGGAGCCAGCTTTAGTAGAATTATTGAAGAGGAAAGTTCTACCTCTGTTGGGAACTTTTTGATGAGATAGTCTGGCGTTGTTGGGTGTGAGGATAAAGACGAATCCATTGCCATGATTCTGTCTAACGTTAGATTGAGAGACAACAGTTTAAGTGAGTAGGTATTGTCGATCTTGATGGAAAAACTACATTGGATTGGAGATCGCTGTATGTGTTTTGAAAAACCTAGTGTTAATCCTAATTGAAGATAATATACATATTGTAAGCCACACAAGGAAACAGAATAATGAATGATAATGTGACAACCACCAGCGGTAAATGTCCGGTGGTACACGGGGGAATGACAACAACTAGCGTGGCCAACGTAGAATGGTGGCCCAAGGCACTCAACCTCGATATTTTGAGTCAGCACGATCGCAAGACCAATCCGATGGGGGCAGACTTTAACTATCGGGAAGAAGTGAAGAAACTTAACGTAGCTGCGCTCAAACAAGATCTACATGCCCTGATGACCGACAGCCAGGACTGGTGGCCAGCCGACTGGGGTCATTATGGTGGGTTGATGATTCGCATGACCTGGCACGCAGCCGGTACCTATCGTATTGCCGATGGTCGCGGTGGTGCGGGTACAGGTAATCAGCGATTTGCACCCCTCAACTCCTGGCCGGATAACACCAACCTGGACAAGGCACGTCGTCTGCTTTGGCCGATCAAAAAGAAATATGGTAACCAGCTCAGTTGGGCGGATCTGATTGCTTACGCAGGTACCATCGCCTATGAATCCATGGGGCTAAAAACCTTTGGCTTTGCCTTTGGACGGGAAGATATCTGGCATCCCGAAAAAGATATCTACTGGGGTGCAGAAAAGGAATGGCTCGCCCCCAGCAACAATCCCCAAAGTCGCTATTCTGGCGATCGCGATCTCGCAAATCCCCTGGCTGCCGTGATGATGGGGCTGATCTATGTCAACCCTGAAGGCGTAGACGGCAATCCCGATCCCCTCAAAACCGCCCATGATGTGCGCGTGACCTTTGGTCGCATGGCCATGAACGACGAGGAAACCGTCGCCCTTACCGCTGGGGGGCACACGGTAGGTAAATGCCACGGTAACGGTGATGCTGCGTTGGTTGGTGCAGAACCCGAAGCCGCCGATATCGAAGAACAGGGCTTGGGTTGGGTCAACAAGACCAATGGCGGTATTGGCCGCCATGCCGTAACCAGTGGTATTGAAGGAGCCTGGACGACCTATCCTACCCAGTGGGATAACGGCTATTTCCAGATGCTCCTCAATTATGATTGGGAACTGAAGAAAAGTCCGGCAGGTGCGTGGCAGTGGGAACCCATCAACACCAAGGAAGAAGACAAACCTGTTGATGTTGAAGACCCCACAATTCGCCGCAACCTAGTCATGACGGATGCCGATATGGCGATGAAGATCGATCCTGAATATCGGCAGATTTCCGAACGCTTTTATCGCGACCCCGAATACTTCTCTGAAGTCTTTGCACGGGCATGGTTCAAACTGACCCACCGTGACATGGGGCCAAAAACTCGTTACATCGGCCCTGATGTGCCGCAAGAGGACTTAATCTGGCAAGATCCGATTCCTGCCGGAAACACTGACTACGATGTTCAGACACTCAAGGACAGAATTGCCGTTAGCGGTCTGAGCATTAGCGAAATGGTCTCTACTGCCTGGGATAGCGCCCGAACCTTCCGGGGGTCGGACAAGCGCGGGGGGGCTAACGGGGCACGGATTCGTCTGGCCCCGCAGAAGGATTGGGAAGGCAACGAACCGGTGCGTTTGGCCAAAGTGCTGGCTGTCCTGGAAGGTATCGCAGCCGATACGGGTGCCAGTGTTGCCGATGCGATCGTCCTCGCTGGTAACGTCGGTATCGAACAGGCGGCTAAGGCGGCTGGTTTTGAGGTTACGGTTCCCTTTTCTCCAGGTCGTGGCGACGCAACGGACGAGATGACTGATGTCGAATCGTTTGCTGTGCTAGAACCGATCCATGACGGCTACCGTAACTGGCTCAAGGAGGACTACGCTGTTAGCGCCGAAGAGTTGATGCTCGATCGCACCCAACTGTTGGGTTTAACTGCTCCTGAGATGGTGGTGCTGGTTGGCGGTCTGCGCGTGCTGGGAACCAACTATGGCGACACTAAGCATGGTGTGTTCACGGAGCGAGAAGGGGTATTAACCAATGATTTCTTTGCGAACCTAACGGATATGAACTATCTGTGGAAACCCGTTGGTAAGAACCGGTATGAAATCCGCGATCGCAAGACCGATCGGGTTAAGTGGACGGCAACACGGGTCGATCTGGTCTTCGGCTCCAACTCAATCCTTCGTTCCTATGCCGAAGTTTATGCCCAGGATGACAACAAAGCCAAGTTCGTGCAAGACTTCGTGGCAGCTTGGACAAAGGTCATGAATGCTGACCGCTTTGAATTAGCCTAACTTTGGGGATGCCTTCCCGCGCTGTTGAGGGAAATATCGTCAGTTTTGGATAAGCTGAAACCCTTATTCTGTTTTGGGCTGCACTTCCCCTTCTTTCATCAAATCAGCCACAAAATGCCCTTAACCAAAACTGACGTTATCTAACGATCGCAACTCGATATGCCTTGTTAATTATTCATTTGCAAGGATTTAATCCGATCGCGCAATTGAGCCGCTTTTTCAAACTCTAAGTTCTGGGCAGCAGTTTTCATCTCGGTTTCCAATTGGTGAATGAGTTCTGGAATCTCTTCTAAGGGGACTGCATCTTGAGCAACTTGACCGGGGTCTACCCCCTGGGCATTGAGGCGACGAGAGATGTCTAGAAACGCCAGGATGCTGTTGTCGGCAGATTTTTTGATCGGTTTGGGGGTAATGCCATGGAGTCGATTGTGGGCCATTTGAATGCCACGACGACGTTCGGTTTCGGCGATCGCCTTTTCCATACTGTCTGTCAGGCGATCGGCGTATAAAATTGCTTGTCCATTTACGTGACGCGCCGCCCGACCGATGGTTTGAATCAGGGAACGATAGGCCCGTAGAAAGCCTTCTTTATCGGCATCCAAAATAGCGACTAGGGACACTTCCGGTAAATCCAAACCTTCTCGCAATAAATTCACCCCAATTAAAACATCAAATTTCCCTTCCCGTAAGTCTTGTAAAATTTCAATCCGCTCAATGGCTTGAATCTCGGAATGCAGATAGCGCACCTCAATAGAGCGCTCTTGTAAATAGGTGGTTAAATCCTCCGCCATCCGTTTGGTTAACGTCGTTACTAACACCCGTTCTTTGCGCTTAACTCGTGCTTTAATTTCACCAAGCAAATCATCAATTTGTCCTTCTATGGGACGAACTAAAACTTCTGGATCAATTACTCCTGTAGGGCGAATAATCTGCTCAATAATTCGGTCTTCCGATAGGTCTAATTCCCAATCTCCGGGAGTGGCGGAAACAAAGACACATTGATTGACTTTTTGCCAGAACTCTTCCGCTTTCAGGGGGCGATTATCGGCGGCACTAGGGAGGCGAAAACCATGATCGATTAACACACTTTTCCGTGCGCGATCGCCGTTATACATGGCTCTGATTTGGGGCACGGTGACATGGGATTCGTCAATCACCAAGAGCCAATCTTCTGGGAAATAATCGACTAAACACTCTGGGGGTTCTCCTGGTTGCCGATTGGCTAAATAGCGGGAATAGTTTTCCACTCCATTACAATAGCCGACTTCTTGTAATAACTCTACATCATAACGGGTGCGCTGGTCTAAGCGTTGGGCTTCCACTAATTTCCCGGTGGTTTCTAAATGTTGAATGCGCTCTTTTAATTCTGCCCTAATTTGTTCGCAAGCGATGTCAACTTTCTCCTTGGGAGTGACAAAGTGACGAGCGGGATAAATACTCAGACTATTGCAGGATTCCAAGGCATTTCCGGTGGTCGGATCGATATAGTAGATGCGATCGATTTCATCGCCGAAAAACTCAACTCGAATAATCCAGTCTTCATAGGCTGGGGCAATCTCTAAAATATCCCCTTTTACCCGAAAATTTCCGCGACTTAGTTGGGTATCATTGCGGGTATATTGAATCGTGGCGAGTTCTCGCAATAGTTGCCGTTGATCGATTTCTTGTCCGATTTCTAGGCGAATGGCTGCTCTGAGGTATTCAGTTGGCATTCCCAAACCATAAATACAGCTAATAGAAGCGACAACAATTACATATCGATGCTCGAATAAAGAGCGGGTTGCTGAATGACGGAGCATATCAATTTCTTCATTGATAGCGGCGCTTTTTTCAATGTAGGTATCGCTTAAGGGAAGATAGGCTTCTGGTTGATAATAATCGTAATAACTGATAAAATATTCCACAGGATTGTGGGGAAAAAACTGACGCAATTCATGGCAAAGTTGGGCCGCTAGGGTTTTGTTATGGGCTAAAACCAACGTCGGTTTGCCGACTTTAGCGATCGCCTGGGCAATGGTATAGGTTTTTCCCGTTCCCGTAGCTCCCAAAAGGGTTTGATAGCGATGTCGGCCGTTTAGGGTTTGGGTTAATTGGGCGATCGCCTGGGGTTGATCTCCCGTTGGCTCAAAAGGTGCATCTAGCTTAAATCCGTCCATTTAATGATACCGATTAAGAAACCAAAACAACCAGCTTAATCTATGATTACATTTATTTACAGATTTTTGTGTTTTTGCACAGTCTTTCGTAAACTAGAAAGAGTTTAAACTTTTTTTAAAGTTTCTTACGTCTATCATTTGCCCCTATATAGACAAACCTCTGTGAGCGGTAAAAAGGCAATGGGTTATGAGCGATAAAACCAATAACGGTACAACGATCAGCAGCAGTGCAACTCCAGACCAATCCTCCGAACCGGCTTCATCCAGTGCCGCTGAGACTCCCAAACCTGTGACATCTCAAGATAAGGAAAAAACTCCGATGACTCAACCCCTGAAACTTGGCTCTAAGCCAGAAGCAACAGCTACCATTAGCGAGCAAGCGACTCGTTTGTCACCCTTACCCGGAAACCGTCCGGTGGGGACAACGGATCTGAAAATTAGTAATGCTCTCCAAGTGGGGCCCCTTCCGGGGAATCGACCCATTGAAGCGAGTCATCTGCAAGTGAACAGTACCCTATCTTCTGCTGGTACTCGTCCCATCATCTCCACTGGACTGAAGATTAAGGAAACCTTCGCCACGTCTGGGAATCGTCCCGTATCTACCACCGATTTAAAAATCAGCCAAACCATTACGGTAATGGGAAATCGCCCGGTTGCGGATAACAATATTGATGGGCCCGATTTAATGGGATATCTTGACTAAACATTTCCGCATAACCAGCCATCTGTTAGTCTACAAGCACAAACCTGAGTCAGTTGTACTGCCCAGGTTTTTTTGTGTATAGCGCTTTGCGCTGATAATGGTTAATGAGAACGGCTTAAGCAAAATGAATCAGATATTCTCCATAGTTGGGAACCCAGCTCATCCATTCACCTGGCGAAACTTCACGTAAAGCCTCCGATACGTTTTTCCTCCCCGTCGCTGTCTTCGCGGGGAGGAAAAACGAACGGCGAGTTTAGTCGCCTGCATTCACCTAGGTGAATTAATAATATAGCCATGAAACAAACGTTGACGATAGTTTGCCAGCTTAACCCCACGCCAGAACAAGCTCAAAAGCTTGATAAAACTCTGGTGGCGTTTGCTGAGGCTTGCAACTACGTCAATGAAACTGTAAACCCCCAAATCAAGAATAAGAACCGGATTCAGGCAGAGACCTATAAAGAAATCCGCAGTCAATTTGGCTTGTCGGCGAATTTGGCTGTAAGGGTTTGTGCAAGGGTGGCTGCCAACCGTAAGGTAGGCAAGCCAGTGAAGAGTTTCAAGTCCACATCAGCGGACTATGACGCTCGTATCTTTAGCTATCGAGAAAAAGACCAATCTGCCAGCCTGACAACAGTCGATGGCAGATTGGTTATGCCAATGGTTCTCGGTAACTACCAGATCGGTAAACTGAAGGGACATACCCCTACGTCAGCCACGCTTTGCAAACACCGGGATGGACTGTTCTACCTGCACGTCCAGGTCAAGGACGAAACCCCTGAGCCGATCAATGATTCGGGGGTTAAAGGCGTTGACCTGGGGCGTACAGACTTAGCGATTAGCTCAGAGGGGGAGAGGTTTTCAGGGAATGAGGTAAAAGCGAAGCGAGATAGGTTTGCTCTTCGTCGAGCTTCTATCCAACGGAAAGGCACAAAGAGCAGTAAGCGACTGCTGAAACGGCTATCTGGCAGAGAGAAGCGTTATCAGACATGGGTAAACCACAACATTAGTAAACGGATTGTTGAGTGTGCATACTCAGCGAATCAAGCGATTGCGCTGGAAGACTTGACCGGGATTCGGGAGCGTACCAACCAGCAGCTAAGAAGCAAAACTGAGCGTAGGCGTTCCAATAGTTGGGCATTCTATCAACTCAGGATGTTTATCGACTACAAAGCAGCGGCTAAAGGTGTCCCCGTTGTTCTGGTGAATCCTGCGTACACCAGCCAGACTTGTCATCGATGCCTGCACATCCACCCCGAAAAAGGAAAGTCTTACCGTTCTGGCAAGACTTTCAAGTGTGGGTATTGCGGATGGAAAGGTGACGCTGACTTGAATGGAGCCAACAATATCAAACGTCTTGGAGGCGTTGTAACCCGCCTCGAAAGCGCCAGCCTGCTGTCTTGCTCTCTGCTAGACAGAGTAACAGGTTAGGGCTAGAAAGCCCCGTCGCTTTAGCCCGGGGATTGGTTACATAATAATAGGGCTTCATCTGCGGCCCAATGGCTGGGGCGTTCCGTTAGCATAATCCAGGAATCGGACTGGAGGGGACTCGAAAAGGAAGTAAAACCGGATTGAGTGGCGATCGCCTTTGGCGATTGAGTTAAGATGGACATCCTTCAAACTCCTGACCTCAGGGTAGAGGCACTTGCATCTTTTCCAACCATAAATCAATTTTCAAAACTGTATCTCAAAATACAAAAAAGTCATTAAATCGTACATCCTACCCCATTCAGCTCTTCATAAATCTCAAAACTTACTCATTTGTTTTTGAGCAGGTCGTGCGATCGCACGACCTGACCCGAGTAGTGGCTGAGTCAGTCGTACTGTCCAGGTTTTTTCTCTGGGAATAGGGAATTATAAGCGTCTCGATCTTCATCAAAACTTCATATGGCTCTATGTAATGATCGATGAATATGAAGAGTCTGTAAACTCTGATTTTCCCAGAGTTTTCCCGGTAGAAGTTCTCAAAAGACCGGTCTACCATAGAATGATGAGGAAAGCGATCGCTTCCTTTGACTTTAGTCCAACTCCCAAGGCAATTCCTGAAGCCAGTGTTGTGGCTCCTTTAGATCTCCTAGCGACGGGGAGGTTCACGATCAACAGAAGAGGCAGTCAGACTCTAATCCGATCTCAATACAGAAATACGGATGTTTAATTTCGGTTATCCGCAGAAATGCAGGAATAGGTACGGAGTCAAAAAGAGTAGATCTTTTCCTAAACTGAAAATCCCTGGGATAAATTCCGTAAAAATCAGCAATTCTTTGCCCATAGTCCCCAGAAAACAAGAATTTCAGCTTTTCAAGGTATCCGTAAACTACGGAAAATTAACCTCAAAATCATAAAAAAACGCTCTAACATGAAGAGTCAGTAAAATGTGTTTTTTTCTGTGGACACTCCTCTACTGTGTGCCTATCATGGAAATATCAGGAGGCAAGGACAGCACAATGATCTGCTGATGCCAAGTGTTAAGTTCTAGGAATTATATAATGATGAAATCTGCTATCTCTAGCTTAATTGGTTCTACACTACTTGCGACTACGTTCCTTGGCTTCTCTGCTGTTGATGCTCACGCGATCGACTGTAATGACTCAACCGTTACCGTGGCAGGAATCTCCTTCAGTGCTTGTGCAGAAGGTTCAGGTAACGATACCGGAGCTAGGTCAACTCTAATTGGAGATCTCAATGGTGGCTTATTCTCCGATTTAACCACCAACTGGTCAGAGGCTGGTAAGTCCGATGATGGTAATGATGCTGTCACAGCAGCTAACGGTTCGACGAGTGGTGGTTGGAGTGTTGATGGTGACTTACTGGACTTCGGAGCAGATGGAACCACGACCTTTGCCTTGAGCCTCAAAGCTTCTAATAAATACAGTGTTTTCCTGTTCGAGAATATTAGCCAAAACCTTTTAGATGCAGATGGTTTCCTCTCTGGAACATTTACAACTAATGGTGTATCCACGAATGGACGAGGCAAGGCACAAGCGCTCTCCCATTCGACCTTATGGGCATTCGGCAATGGGGAAGAGCCATACAATCCTCCGGCTGATGTTCCTGAACCTAGTGCTGCTGCTGCTTTAGGTCTGCTGGCTGCTGGACTGTTCGGTATGAAGAGAAGAGCCAGTAAATAACATTCTGGGATAGTTGAGTTCTTAATAGATTTCTCCTGATTAACAATAGATGCGTTGAGTGCTTTCAGTAAAATTTGTAGATCGGATGAGGGGGTGAGATTCACCCCCTATTTTTTAGCCCTTGGGAATGGGGAATAGGGAATAGGGGAAAACCGGTTGTTTTTCTACTGCCGACTGCCGACTGCCGATTAAAAGAGGTTGGCTTCTGTGGTGGCAGGAATGGTTTTCCGCCAGGCTTGAATGCCTCCTTCTAGACTCACCGTTTCAATACCGGCTTGTTCTAGGATCTGTTGGGCGATACCGGAGCGAACTCCAGAGAAGCAATAGAGGATAACTAGACGATCTCCGGCTAATTGACGAATTTTTTCAATCCCTTCTCCGGATTCAATTTCTGCTAGGGGAATTAAAGGACTCTCTCCAATGCGATCTTGGGCATATTCTTGAGGGGTGCGAACATCAATAAATAGGGCTTGTTCGGCTAAAATTCCGGGCTTATCAGCCGCCAGTTGCCTGACTTGAGTCACACTAATTTCGGCGATCGCCTCTTGGCTATTACCCGGAAGAGCGCAACCGGCGATCGCAGCACTTAAATATAAACTTGATAGAACTAAAATCCAGCGTTTCGTTTGCATAAGAGATATAGTGCTTCGCGCTAGGGAATAGGGAATAGGGTTGTGGTATATGATTGTTTCGATATTCTATAACATCCAAAGAACTGTCATCGATCAGCTCGATCTCGACTATAACGCTGTTAATGGCAGAAACCTAGTACCCATTACCCATAACCAACGTGTAGCGTCCTTTAAAAAAAATAGTGCAGACTGCAATCAAGTAGCCTGCACATCAGTTTGGAACACGACTTAGCATCAAAGGAGCAGAGATCCTCAAAGCCTTACTATCTCTGAGGAGTTGAGCGCTATATAAAAACTCAACTCACCCTAGGTTCAAGCAACTCATAAAGATTCGTCTCAAGGATAGGCAAACCCGAAGGTCAGACCAAACAGGACAATGATGACTCTGATGCTTCTACTATGACTGACGTTAGGGAGATGAGGGGGTTTTGTGTAAGCAAGATTCACAGAAGCGATAATTTTCACCCATTGCTCTGTGATGTGGTGTTTGCATACACAATTGTCCTCAGTGGCAGTTCTGACGATATTAATAAACAATAGAAGAAGATTCGGGTTCTCTTAGAGCCATCGTCTCATCCCCGATGTGTTGTTTCTTTGTGTAATCTGATGAACCAGATTCAGTTTATCCAATCCTTTGCTAATCTTACCCCTAGGCGACAAGAAGTGCTGCTGAAAGTGTTAGCCGGTGAAGAAGATACGGCGATCGCCGAACAGCTTTATATTCAACCGGTGACGGTACGCAAACATATCCAACATATCTGTGATGCGTTTTTGGGAGATGTCGATCCGCAAGAAGCGGGATATTCCCGTCGTGGGGAATTAGTTGCGCTGATCGCTAAATATCGTCCAGAGTTAATTGGGGAAGCGCTGAAAACCAGCCGGGAACCCCAACCCCAAAAACATCATATCCTGCTCAGTTACTATCAAAGTCCCACCGATCCGCCTTTAAGCCTGATTGCCCAACTCTACGAAACCCTGAGAAACTCCGGTTATACGGTGACTTTAGCCGATAATTGCCTGCGGATGGCCAAAAATGGCTTGCAACAAATTTACCGAGAATTGAATACCTGTGAAGAGGTTTTACTATTGCTTTCGCCTCTTTCTGCGGTGAGTGAAATGATTACCGAAGAGGTGCGAATTGTCAAGTCTTTACAAGAGTCTCGTCAACAAGGACTTCCTCATATTATTCCGTTAGAAATCAAGAATTCATTTAGCTTGCTCAACCACGACTTGCGGGGATATTTACAGGATTTACCGAGGTTAAGATGGCGATCGCCAGATGATACTCCCAAGTTAATTAAAACCCTATTGCAACTGTTGGCTGAGGGCGATCGCCAGCAGATGAACGAACTCTCTCCCCCAGAGCAACCCACCAATCAATCCTACGCTATCTTACCCAAATCTCCCCCCCAACCCATTGCCGAACCCGAAATACCCAGAGGACAAGTAGAGCTGGCCTCAGCATTTTATATCGAACGGCCCAGAATTGAAACGCGATGTTATGAGGCGATCGAAAAACCCGGAGCCTTAATTCGCATCAAAGCACCTCGACAAATGGGAAAAACCTCCCTTATGGCTCGAATCTTACACCATGCCTGCACCGTTGACTATGCCACCGTTCCCCTCAGTTTTCAACTTGCCGACAGCAAAGTCTTCACCGATCTTGAACTCTTTCTCAAATGGTTTTGTGCCAATATTAGCCTGCAAATAAACCTCCCCGTTAACTTTGAAGAGCATTGGAACAGCATTTTTGGAGCCAAAGTTGCCTGCAAATCCTACTTTGAGAACTATATTCTTCCCTACTGCGAATCTCCCCTAGTTTTAGGATTAGATGAAGTCGATGTGGTTTTCTCTTTTCCCGACATTGCCTCAGACTTTTTTAGCCTCCTGCGAGCCTGGCATGAAGAAGGGAAAAACCGAGAGATTTGGAAACAACTACGCTTAGTCGTTGTCCATTCCACAGAAGTCTATGTTCCCATGAGTATTAACCAATCCCCCTTTAATGTCGGCTTACCCATTGAACTCCCCGAATTTCCCCCTGAGAAAATCCTCGAACTCGCTCATCGTCATGGCTTAGATTGGACAATCTCAGAAGTCAATCAACTCATGTCTATGGTAGGAGGACACCCCTATTTAGTCCGATTAGCACTCTACCATATTGCTCGCCACGAAATAACCTTAAAAACAGTCTTAGAAACAGCGGCTACCGATGCAGGATTATATAGCGATCATTTAAGGCGACACTTATGGAATTTACATCACCATTCTGTTCTAAAAGAAGCCCTCAAAAAAGTAGTAACTAGTCCCCAAGAAATGCAACTGGAATCCATCCAAGCATTTAAGTTACACAGCATGGGGTTAATCCATGTACAAGGTCACAATGTCATCCCTAGATGTAATTTATATCGTCAATATTTTCGAGTCCAGCTCTCTTGATTTTTTTTTCAGTGTGGTGCGTTTATCTAGGGGAGTCATGAATAACACATTTACAAAAATGTATGAATATCAATTTGGTGGTAGCTTACCCCTGAATTCTCCAACTTATGTGGTTCGTCAAGCCGATGCTGATTTATTTCGCGGGGTTCTAGCCGGAGAATTTTGCTATGTTCTCAACTCCCGGCAAATGGGAAAATCCTCTTTACGAGTCCGCACCATTGAGCTACTCAGAAACCGGGGAATTGTTTGTGGGGTAGTCGATTTAACTGCTATTTTTAGCTGCAATATCACCACAGAAGAATGGTATGCTGCCTTTGCCTATTCGGTGTTAAGTAGCTTTAATTTAGTCGATAAAGTAAATTTACCCAGATGGTGGCGCGATCGCCTCTCTTTTCCTCCCGTCGAGCGGCTGCGTCTATTGTTAACCGAAGTCATTTTATTTCATATCCCCCATAATATTGTCATTTTTGTCGATGAAATTGATAGTGTTTTGGGCTTAAAATTCCCAATTGATGAATTCTTTGGCTTAATTCGATCTTGCTATCAAAATCGAAAAAAAAATCCAGACTATCACCGCCTCACTTGGGTTTTATTGGGTGTTGCTAGTCCATCAGAACTCAGTTCTCAACCTGAAATCAGTCCTTTTGATATGGGTCTAGAAATTCAGCTCACTGGATTTCAATTCCAAGATTGTTTAGGGTTAGCAGAAGGATTAGTCATGAAAGCCAGAGATCCCAAAATAGTTCTCAAATCCATTTTAAATTGGACAGGAGGAAAGCCATTCTTAACCCAAAAGTTATGCCATTTAGTCGCCAATGGAGATGACTTTATTTCCCTCAATCAAGAACGCAAAACAGTCCATCAGTTGGTTTATAGAAAAATCCTCCATAATTGGGAAACTCAAGATGAACCAGAACACCTCAGATCTATTCGCGATCGCCTGCTTGAAAGTCCCAATCGAAAGTCTTTATTAGAGTTATATTGGCAAATTTTAAAGCAAGGTGAAATTCCATCAGAAGAGAGTCCACAGCAAACTGAACTACGGTTGAGTGGTTTAGCGATTAAATTACCATTTGGCCATCACTATGCTCGTCCTATCCTCAGAGTTTATAACCAAATTTATGCCGATACGTTTAACTTTAAATGGCTGGAGAGTTGTCTGGGGTATAGCCCGGATAAATCCGTTAAATCATTGACCAAGAAATGTTTATCAGATGAACAAACTCTTTACGATCATCTTCTGTATTGGGTGCAAGAAGAATCTCCGGCTGTGATGATTCAAAGAGTTCATAAATTGCTGATTGAAGTTATTGGATATCCAGATATTGAAATCAGTGCAGTTATTCGACGGCTAGTTATTCAAGTCCCCGAACAACATCAGTTTAACAAAATCTTGAATCGCTGTTTTTATATTTTAATCAATCATTGGCAAATGCGCGCTGCATCAAAAATCGCCATTGTTGGATTAATTGCCCTGTTCAATCAGCAAAAAGAAAACCAATATTCTTATTCTTCTCCTTTGCCGAAATATGTTGACCAACTCAAAAAGATGGTCGATCGGTTTTGCGAAAGTCATGAATACAAAATGATCGACAAGCTTTTTGTTGAGCCGATTATTCACGCAACAGTTAAAGAGTTTGAGGAAACTGAAGATTATCAATTTCTGCGTATTTTAATTAAAAATAAATCTGATTCTAAATCAAAATTATCGCCCATTTTAACTTCTCCACTCAAAACCCAAATTCATCGATACCCTTATCTCTATCGCTATTCTCTCGTGTCTTCTAGTAGCTCAAGGGAACACCAACAACTGTTGCAAGAAATTCAAGCAGAACGGCAATGGGAATTTGAACTTAGTCTATCCCAATATGCCAAATATTTAATTAAAAAAACATCAGGTGTAGCCAGTCAAAAGCCTTTTGCTAATCCCACCTTGCTTAGTGACCAGGATTTGTATTTAGCGATTAAACAGTTTACAGGAAAAGTGGAAGGAAATTCTAGTTATAAAGATTTAGCTAGAGCATTCCTAGAACACACAGAACAAGTTGAGTCATATCAAGAATTTAAAGATGATTTTTATCAGTATATCATTACCGCAATTGATGCTGATTTTCGGTCTCAGCAATTTAATTTCAAATTAAGACGACAACTCAAAAGTTTGTTGCCCGAACAAGATAATGAAGGATTTAATTCACTGTTGCTCAATCAAACTTGCGAGAGACTATTGAGGTTTTTGATTGAGAGTCCCAACGATCCAAACCACTATATTTTTATTAATTTAATTGCGAGCTTAGGGGAACTCAAGACTAGCGCTTTGTTGCTGAAAGTTGTTTTGATTTCTGGACAAAGTCAATCTAATTTAGGACGACAATTATTTCAGTGGTTTAATTATTATGAGTCTAAGCCTCTGGATCAAATTCAATGGTTTGTTAATTTCCTGGAAAATATCAATATCGCGTTAGTGATTAATAATGAAACCCTCGATGTCCCTTCTATTCAAAACTATCTCAAATAACTTGATTTAGGGTTTGCTGAAAGAATGAGCTGTGCAGGTTAGACAATAGACAATAGAGAGGGGAAATTAGCAAGATAGCTGTCTCTGTATCTATCCGATGGAGCGTTACGGGAACTTTTCCAAGTCAATGTCCGACTATAGCCTTTTTTGGGTGGTGACTCCAGGAGGATTGGATTAAAACCTGTTTCTGTCTGGGGAAGGGGTTCGCCTGTTCTCGACTTGATCGGTGGAGTTTTAAGTTAAATGTCAAGTTTTGTCAAAGAATGCAACATTTCAGCAAGTCTGCCGATGAGTTTGGCACAGTAGAGAAAGGAAGGGATATAACGGCTCAATCCTGACTCACCTGCCATCTAGGTGGACTGTCATTGTAAATCTCACCATCTTAACCGTTTAGATAACCATGAAGTTTAACTATTACACCTTTTGGCTCCCATTATGGGCTTATCTTCAGCAACCCTTGTTTAACCCAGAGTCTCCCACGATCTGGAGTCCCCAGCAATTTTGGTATCGCTATCAATTAATCCTTCTGGAGCGATGCTGGGAGAGGAGTCATCAGGAGGGACATCCCCAGGCTTGAAGGGACTCTCAGCGATGAAGGATAACAGAACAGCGATCGCTTGAATGGTAAACTGACAGGCGATCGCTATCCTTGTGGTTAGATATGCTCAAACGATATAGTCGATTCATCTGGGTTAGTATGGCGATCGCTATGCTAACAATATTTCTCCCTAACCTTTTGACTGCTGCATCAGCACAACTTCCCCCTGTTGTTGGTGGCGCTCAAGAATCTCAAACCACTGCTGACAGCTCCCAATTAGTCTATGGTACAATCTCCCTCAATGGACGTAAGCTTTTTGATGTTTCCGATCGTCCTTCTCTAGCCCAAAAAACTCGCCGACACCAAACGCCTTTACAGCAGCGCATTATTCAAATTGAAAGTAGACTTAAGCAAGTTATTACCACCGAATTTAACCCCAAAACTTTAAGCATTACATCCAAAGAATACCAAGGATATACCGTTTTAATTTCCTCCGATCTTCCTCCGTTTCAACCGATACCCATTGTGGAGATCGCAGAGAGAGATAGTCAATTGTATGGACAACTGATTTCTCGCTTAACTCCTAATGCTATTGAAAGATTAAAACAAATCCTAATTAAAGGCTATGAAGAACTACAGCCGACCTATATACACCGCCAAATCAGGATTTCTATAGTCATTGTAGGCGCTACAATTTGGGTCAGTGTGATTTTACTGTATGTAGAAAGATTAATCAAGTTTAGATTCAAAAGAAATACTCAAAATCAGCCAAGAGGAGCCGATCGAGAACTCCCCCTAGAAGATCCTAATCTAGACCCTCGATTATCCACTCCAGATCGAGATCTTAACCAAAAAGAACAAAAGGAAATATTTCGGTTACAAACTCAAATTTCACATGGGCTACAATTACTGATAAGGAATGACCTATCGCCGAGAATTAGAGAGCAAGGATGCTATGGATTCTTCTATTTTATGGAAATCGCAAAATGATCTAGAATGTGAAGGAGGATAATATAAGAAAAACATCAAGATTTTAATCATAGCTTATGATAATTAACGGCGAACAACTGATTGCTCAACAGAGAGATTTTTTCCGGTCTGGACAAACCAGAGAGTTGAAATTTAGAAAATCTCAGCTTCAAAGGCTGAGGGCGGTAATTGAGCAAAATAAATCCAAAATATTGGCTGGATTGAAAGAGGATTTAAATAAACCTAAATTAGAGGGTTATTATGAATTTAGCCCGATCGCCGAAATTGATTATGCCTTAAAGAACTTAAATCAATGGGTAAAACCGAAACGCACCTTCACTCCCTTCGTGATGTGGCCTTCTGTCGGCGAAATTTATCCGGAACCCTTAGGTGTAGTGCTGATTATCTCTGCTTGGAATTATCCGTTTAATTTAGCGATAACGCCCCTGGTGGGAGCAATAGCAGCGGGAAATTGTGCTGTGGTTAAGCCTTCGGAGATAGCCCCCAAGACTTCCGGAATTTTAGCAGAAATCATTACTGAAAATTTCGATCCTAACTATATTGCTGTACTCGAAGGAAATGCCGAAGTCAGCCAAGAACTCTTAGCCCAGAAATTCGATCGTATTTTATTTACGGGTAGTTCTAGAATTGGCAAAATCGTCATGGAAGCCGCGGTGAAACACTTAACGCCAGTGACGTTAGAGTTGGGAGGAAAAAGTCCTTGTATTGTGGATCGAGAGTGTAACTTGGCTTGCACAGCGCGGCGGATTATTTGGGGTAAATTTATCAATGCCGGACAAACTTGTATTGCTCCAGATTATGTGCTGGTAGATCGGCGAGTTAAAGCCGATCTAATTCAAGCGATGCTGTCTGAAGTTAAAGCTTTCTATGGTGAAAACCCGGAAGAAAGTCCAGATTATGCCCGCATTGTGAATGACAAACAGTTTAACCATCTCCAGGGATTACTGCAAGAAGGGAATATTCTTTGTGGAGGGCACACCAATGCGGAAACTTGCTATATTGCCCCCACTTTGATTGATGGAATAACCTGGGATTCCTTGGTGATGCAAGAGGAGATTTTTGGACCAATTTTACCGATTCTAGACTATGGTGAGATTGAGGAGGCGATCGCCGAAATCAATCAACGTCCCAAACCCCTCGCTCTCTATCTCTTCTCCAAACGCTCCCCAGTTCAGCGCCAAGTGCTACAACACGTCTCATCGGGAACTGTCGCTCTCAACGATACGGTTTTACAGTTCAACATTCCCCAACTGCCCTTTGGGGGAGTTGGACAAAGTGGCATGGGCCGCTATCATGGATTGGCAAGCTTTCAAACCTTTAGCCATTACAAAAGTGTCTTAAGACGCTGGTTTTGGCTGGATCTCAACTTGCGATATCCCCCCTATGGCAACAAGCTCCAACTGTTGAAAAGACTCCTGAGATATTAACCGCATCATGACTGTGCCCGAACCTACCTCTTACCACGACAATCTTTGCGATCGCCTGTTTATTGCCCTTTTTACCCGCAAAATGGCTGCTGTGGTGGGTAAAGGTAGTTCAAAAATAGGCTATGAAGGCTTTGTTGATGTATCCCAGAAAATCATGCAGGGACGCAATTCCTTAGAACAACAACAATTGGTGAAAAAGGTCTTAAATTCCCTGATTCCTGCTCCCATTTTAACCATTATCCGGACATTGACCTCCCCTACCCAATGGGTGTGTGAAGCCAATGCCTGGTTTGCAACGCTCTTATTTGAATGGTTAGTTGGTCCGTGTGAAACGAAGACAGTAGAAATAAAGAATAAAAATCAAACAATTCGGCAACAAAAAAGCGCAGTTCAGATTAAAAAATGCCGCTATTTAGAACAAAGCGGATGTGTGGGAATGTGCATTAATATGTGCAAACTCCCGACTCAAGACTTTTTTACCCAGCAATTTGGCATTCCCTTAACCATGACTCCCAACTTTGAAGATTTCAGTTGCGAAATGGTATTTGGACAATATCCCCAACCTTTAGAACAAGAAGCCGCCTTTGAGCAATCTTGCTTAAAAGATCATTGTGCGATCGCCTCCGTGAAGCCTGAACCCTGTCCTCGCGTGCGCGATAGGTTAAATAATAAGTAATAAGTAAATTGTTACAATACAAGCACCCAACCTAAACTCCATGACCATGTCTCCCACCGAAACTATTTTCAAACGGGTTTCTCCTCCCTTCCCTGGAAAAGGAACCCTGCCCACCATGTACGATCTGCCTAGTGAAGAAATAGGAGATTCTGGATTGCCTGACCTGTATCATCTGTGGCAAGCAGAACTCTGTAGTGCCACATTTCATCCTCCAACCTATCCCCCCGAACAAATCTTAGTTGCTGGAGACTTAAATCTCTACTATGACCCCGAACATACCCTATGGTACAAGCGACCGGATTGGTATGCTGTCGTAGGAGTGCCTCACCTGTACGATGAAACCGAAGCTCGGTTAAGTTATGTGTTCTGGCAAGAAGAAGTGCCACCGATTGTGATGATGGAACTACTCTCCCCAGGAACCCGCAATGAAGACTTAGGTAAAACCGAGCGACAGGGAAAACAGCCAACCAAATGGGAAGTCTATGAGCAAATTCTTGGTATTCCCTACTATATTGTTTTTGACCGCTATCGAGACAAGTTGCAAGTTTTTCAACTGCAAGGAAATCGCTATCAAGAGCAAGAACTGACTGAATCGAAATTCTGGTTTCCGGAATTAGAATTAGGACTAGGATTATGGTTCGGGAAATACCATGGATTAAAACGACAATGGTTACGCTGGTACGATGCAGAGGGAAATTGGATTCCCACGCCAGAGGAAATAGCTAATCGTGCCCAGCAGGAAGCTAGTCTTGCCCAGCAAGAAGCGGAGAGAGCTAACCAACGAGCTAACCGTGCTGAAGGTGCCCAGCAAGCAGCTATTCCTCGGCTGTTGAGTATGGGTTTGAGTACCAAGCAAGTTGCTGAAGCCTTGGGATTATCGGTTGAAGAGGTGAGTCAGTGGGAATGATACAGTGCTTTGCGCTGTGATGCGGGGATAGGGGGATGGGGAGATAGGGGGAGCAAACAATAGACTTGATGGAGCTTTTAGCTGTTCTATATAGCAGGTTAAGCTGGTGTGTTTACACAAAATCTGTAGGGGCGAAAAAGCCCCTACCTGCGGTCTATGTTGAGTTGTGAACTAGACTAAACTATGGGTTGGAGTATAAGACGTAATCGCCCGCATATACTGCGCCCGTTCATAGGCAGACTCATCTTCACAATGGAGTTGGGACATAGAACCCTGCATTTGCTTCACGGACTCATAGCCATGCTCTTCCATCCAATGGTTAATTTCTTCTTCCATCACTTGGATATGGTGAATTCCATGACGGAGCAGGGTAGAGCAAACCTGGGTGACTGATGCGCCAGCCATCAAGAGTTTAATCGCATCATGACCCCGTTGTACGCCACTGGTGGCAGCTAGGTCGCAATCAATACGACCATAAAGAATGGCAATCCAACGCATGGGCAAGCGCAAGTCATGGGTACTGCTGAGGACAGAACCGACTTCTACCTCTAAATCTTCGGCGTTAATGTCTGGTTGGAGGAAGCGGTTAAACAGCACTAACCCATCTGCTCCGATTTCACTAAAGCGTTTGGCCATATTGGCCATGTTGCTGAAAAAGGGGCTAAGTTTGAGAGCAATGGGAATGGTGACTTCTTTTTTGACTTCGCTTAAGGTGTCGATATAGTTTTGTTCTACCTGTGCGCCACTCATGTCAAAGTCAGTGGGGACATAATAGATGTTTAACTCGATCGCGTCTGCGCCCTCGTCTTGCATGAGTTTGGCGTATTCCACCCATCCACCAGAAGAAAAGCCATTGAGACTGGCAATAATGGGAATATTAACGGCTGCTTTGGCTTGGCGAATGTGCTTTAAGTACAATTCTGGGCCGACGTGAAACTCGTCAGGTTCTGGGAAATAGGATAGGGCTTCAGCAAAGCTTTCTGTGCCATATTCGAGGTGATGGTGCAGTTCAAATTTTTCTCGCAGCAGTTGTTCTTCAAAGAGGGAATGGAGGACAACGGCAGCAGCACCGGCATCTTCGAGACGTTTAATGGTGTCGATATCTTCCGAGAGGGGTAGGGCAGCACTGGGAACGATCGGCGATCGCAGATTGAGACCTAAATAGGTTGTGGTTAAATCCATGGTAATGGGTAATGGGTAATGGGTAATGGGGAATAGGGAATGGGGAATAGGGAATAGGGAATTTCCCCCTATCTCCCCATCTCCTACTCCAAGGGAGTTACTCTTCCGACTTCAGACTCCGTTCGGCGAGATATTTATACATTTCCCACCGGGTATTGACATCTTGTTGCGCTTCTTTCAATAAGCGTTTTGCGTCTTCTGGTTTGGTTTTGGTCAACATCTTGAACCGGTTTTCGGCGTACATGGAGTCTTTAACGCCTTTCTTGGGCGATCGCGAATCCAACTGTAGGGGATTTTCACCTGCCTCCGTGCGTCTGGGATCGTAGCGGTAGAGCAACCAGCGACCACTTTCTACAATTGCCTTTTGATGGCTCATACCAGTGGTCATATTAATACCATGGGCGATACAGTGGGAGTACGCAATAATCAAGGAGGGGCCGTCATAGGCTTCAGCTTCTAGGAAGACCTTGAGGGTATGTTCATCTCGCGCCCCTAGAGCCACAGAACCCACATAGATATTGCCGTAGGTCATGGCAATCAGACCTAAATCTTTCTTGGGCGCAGGTTTACCACCGGCAGCGAATTTAGCGACGGCTCCCCTGGGGGTGGCTTTGGACGATTGACCGCCCGTATTGGAGTATACTTCCGTATCCATCACCAGAACATTCACATTCCGGCCGGATGCCAGCACATGGTCTAAACCACCATAGCCAATGTCGTAAGCCCAACCATCACCGCCAACGATCCAGATGGATTTTTTCACCAAATAATCGGCTAAACTGAGCAATTGCTGCGCGTCTGGGTCGGTATTACCGGCGAGGAGTTCTTTCACTTGGGCTACATATTGCCGTTGCTCGTAGATATCCGCTTCGGTTTTTTGGCCATTATTGAGGATTTGACTAACTAAGTTATCCCCTAGGGTGCCGGCTAATTTTTGCACCAGTTCGCAGGCAAATTCTTGATGTTTGGAAATGGCCAACTGGAAGCCTAAACCAAACTCGGCGTTATCTTCAAACAGGCTATTGGACCAACTCGGCCCCCGACCTTCACTGTTCACACTGTAAGGTGTAGTGGGTAAGTTACCGCCATAGATAGAGGAACAACCGGTGGCGTTAGCGATGACCATGCGATCGCCGAATAACTGGGTTGCTAGTTTAATATAAGGCGTTTCCCCACAACCGGCGCAGGCTCCAGAGAACTCAAACAGAGGTTCTTGCCATTGCTGTTGGCGAATACGTTCTAAGTTTAAGGCCGCGCGATCGGGATTGGGCAGTCCGAGGAAGAAGTCCCAATTTTGGCTCTCTTGTTCCCGCAAGGGTAACTGAGACTCCATGTTAATTGCCCGTTTCGAGGGCATGGATTTGTTCTTCGCCGGGCAGATATCGACACAAACGCCACATCCCGTGCAATCTTCGGGAGCCACTTGAATGGTGAATTTTTGTCCAGCAAAGGCCTTATCTTTGACATCGATAGACTTGAAGCTTTCCGGTGCATTGGCTAAAGCACCGGCATCATAGGCTTTACCGCGAATTGTGGCGTGGGGACAAACAGCAATACACTTGCCACATTGCACGCAAACATCCGGGTCCCAAACCGGAATTTCTTGAGCTACATTCCGTTTTTCCCATTTCGAGGTTCCGGTGGGATAGGTTCCATCGCAGGGGAGCTTACTGACGGGTA
The DNA here is from genome assembly GCA_002340255.1 of Cyanobacteria bacterium UBA2566. Classification (GTDB taxonomy): domain Bacteria; phylum Cyanobacteriota; class Cyanobacteriia; order Cyanobacteriales; family Desertifilaceae; genus Roseofilum. The sequence goes on along the minus strand of DDLS01000174.1, from coordinate 52,987 downwards.
GGCTATCTCCTTGCCGGGCAAGCATTACCCCTTCCACCTCCTGCACGAATTGGGGAGCAGCGTCTCCAATGGCGGGTAAAATATGCAGATTGCTATTGGCACCGCCGACGTTGACCTCATAGAGGTTATCCAGGGTTCGATCGACAGCTTTGATATTCAATTGAACAATTTCTGCCCCTTTCTTACCATAGGTTTTTTCGATCGCCTTCTTAATTTGAGCGATCGCCTCATCCCTGGGTAAAATTCCTGCCAAGGCAAAGAAACAGGTCTGCATAATCGTATTGATCCGATTTCCCATCCCGGTTTCCCGTGCCACCTGGTTGGCATTGATGACGTAGAATTTCAGACCTTGGCGCACAATTACTTCTTGGATTTCCAAGGGGAGTTTATCCCAGACCTCTTCTGGACCGTAGGGACTGTTAAGTAGGAAAACTGCGCCCGGTGCTGCCGATCCCAACACTTGGAGTTTTTCTAAGAATGTCCATTGGTGACAGCCAATAAAGTTAGCTTGGGTAATCAGATAGGTGCTGCGAATCTGATTGGGGCCAAACCGCAGGTGAGAGACGGTAACCGCGCCGGATTTCTTGGAGTCGTAAACAAAGTAGCCTTGGGCATAGTTATCGGTATCGTTGCCGATAATTTTAATTGAGTTCTTATTGGCTCCAACTGTACCATCGGAACCCAAACCGTAGAACATCGCCCGCACAACACTATCGGGTTCGATAGAGAAGCTGGGATCGTACTCTAGAGAGGTGTTGGTCAAGTCATCGTTGATGCCGACAGTAAAGTGGTTTTTCGGTGATTCTTGGCTGAGGTTATCCAAGACGCTCTTGACCATGGCGGGGTTAAATTCTTTGGAAGATAAGCCATAGCGTCCAGCCACAATTTTAGGCACACTCCGTTCACTGAGCGGAGTCGAAGTGGCTTCGTAGAAGGCAGTCACCACATCTAAGTAGAGGGGTTCGCCAGATGCGCCAGGTTCTTTGGTGCGGTCTAAAACGGCGATCGCCTTTACGGTTTCGGGAAGAGCGCTAATGAATTTACTGCCGTCCCAGGGGCGATACATGCGCACTTTTAGCACGCCTACTTTTTCCCCTTGAGCGACGAGATAATCAATGGTTTCATGGGCGGTTTCACAGCCGGAACCCATGAGCATGACAACGCGCTCGGCATCGGGTGCGCCGTGGTATTCATAGGGTTGATATCTGCGTCCAGTCAGTTGGGCGAACCGATCCATGGCTTTCTGCACTTCTTCGGCGCAGACATCATAGAAGGGGTTGACGCTTTCTCTGGCTTGGAAGTAAACATCCGGATTTTGAGCCGTTCCGCGCAGAGCGGGGCGATCGGGGGTTAGGCCGCGCGATCGATGGTCGTAGACGGTGCGATCGTCAATAATTGCCCGCAGGACACTCTCTTCGAGCAGTTCGATCTTTTGCACTTCGTGGGAAGTCCGAAAACCGTCAAAGAAGTGGATAAAGGGCACACGGGACTTAAGAGAAGCTGCTTGAGCCACCAGCGCTAAATCATGAGCTTCTTGTATCGATGCCGAACACAGCAGAGCGCAACCCGTTGCCCGCGTTGCCATCACATCTGAATGATCCCCGAAAATGGACAGAGCTTGAGCCGCAACCGAACGAGCCGCAACATGCAATACGGCTGCCGTTAGTTCCCCAGCAATTTTGTAGAGGTTGGGAATCATGAGCAGCAACCCTTGAGATGCGGTAAAGGTCGTCGTTAAAGACCCCCCCTGTAGCGATCCGTGGACTGCTCCTGCGGCTCCTCCTTCACTTTGCATTTCTACGACTGAGGGTACGGTTCCCCATAGGTTCGGCCGCCCCTCCGACATCCAGGCATCTGCCCATTCTCCCATCGGAGAGGAAGGAGTAATGGGATAAATGGCAATGACTTCGTTGAGTTTGTACGCAACACGGGCTACTGCCTCGTTGCCGTCTAGTGTTGCATAGTTTTTGGTGTTCATAGGTAATTCGAGTCCTTTCGGTCTACGACTGAAGATGAATGGACACAGCTCAGGGGCTGTTGACCTTTTTCCCTAGGTTGGGGGTCTAATTTCGAGAGTTAAAACAATCATTTCATTGTTTTTCTCGATCGGAATTTTATCGGGGTGAAAACTTGCACTCTCCTGAGAAGTTCAATGGTGCAAACCCTAGGATTGTGCAGGGATTATTTTCGGGTAATTTGTTTGGTTCCTAGTCCAGTCAATTCTTTTCCGATCATGTAATAAGTCCCTACAGTTTGGAATAGGTTCTTAATCTTATTTAACTGAATGTATTAATTTGTTGTAAATCAGCTAGGGTTTGTTCAGCTTCATTTTGATCGACAATTGATAGGGCAAAACCGACGTGAACTAATACATAGTCATGGATTTGAGCTTCGGGGACATAGGCTAAACTGACTTCTTTGATTACGCCTCCAAAGCTAACGCGACCCATTTTTGTCAGGGGATCTTCACCAGAGATGCTAATAAGTTTTCCAGGCACTGCTAAACACATTTTCCACCTCTTTAGATTTAATCTTCTTTTAAGCATTCGTTAAGATAAATGCTTGCTTGCTAGGAGTATCATACAATGGGGAAGTAGAAGGAAAATTCAGTTTTTTTTTAATAATATTATCGTAGGGTGGGCAGGATATTGCACCTAGAAGTTGAATAATACAGCACTTCGCGATGCTATATTCGTTAGAATGTTTCCGGTGAGTAGCTCCGTTGTTACTGATTCCCATTCTTCTGTATTGCTGGAGTTAATGGTAGCGGCTTTGATGTTAATTCTGGAGGCGGCGGCGATTTGATTTCGCATGAGGGCAAGTAGGGGAGAAATGAGGAGGGTGGGGCCATTTCCTCGATCGCGCAGAAGGCGAGTTGCGAGAAAATAGACTAGACTTTTGCCCCAACCGGTGCGTTGTACTACCAGGAGACGAGCTTGATTTTCGACTCGGGTTTCAATGGCTTCCCATTGTCCCTCTCTGAATTCTGCTACGGGGTTGTTGAGAGCAATGCGTAGAAAGTTTAAGGCTTGTTGTCGGAGTTCATTAGGCATATGAATATACAACTCAAAGAGGTAGAAGTACGTCATAAGTTCGTTGTTGTTATAACGCTGCTGGCGATCGCCCGTTAATTCCGATGTCAAGTTTGTCTCTTTCGTCTGCCTCAAAATCGAGCTAGTTTTAGATTAACCTTAATCAGGCTAGAAGCCTGAACTACTGTCTACTGTTTAATAGCCCACCAAAATCCTCGATTCCATGTTTGGTGCTTGACTCCACTAATGTCCATGGCACTTCTGCCAAGACTTTTTTAAATTTGACAGTGACTTGGGTTGTTGACGACAGCAAGCCTGGAGCCTAGAATAGAAGTAACAAAATTGCAAACAGAAAATTGATAAAACCGGGGTGCCTAACTTAATTTTTTTGTATCCGAAAGGAGACGTAGTTACAAAGATGCTAGATAGGTACAAAAGAACTGTAGGTATTGATTCGGTGTTTTTGCGGGAGTGGCAACAGTATCAAGGCTGTCTCTACCGTTGCTGTCTCCGACGCATGAGAGGGAACCAAACGGAGGCGGAAGATGCTCTGAGTATGGCTATGCTTAGGGCTAGGGAGGGTTGGCGAACCAGCAGCAAAGCTATTGATAATGTGAAGGGGTGGTTGGTCAGATTGGTGAATAATCTTTGCACGAACCTGCTTAAAAAGCGCGATCGCTTGGTCTTCGAGATTGTGGAGGAGCTATGGGTTAGCCAGGAAGAAGAACCAGATCTTGCCGCTACGCGGCAAGATCTCGAATTTTTTTTTGAGGGAGAGGTAAATAATTTATCTCCCAAGTTGCGGGAGACTTTTTTTCTCTACTGGAAGGAGGAGCTGTCTTACAAGGAGATAGCGGAACGGTTGGCCATTTCTCAGGGGACTGCCCGCAAGCGGGTTTCTAATGCCAGGGCCATTTTGCGAGAGCGATAGAACGAGTATGACGGAGTGGCAGAGGACTCTAGTTCTTCGTTGGCAGCGGATGTGGAAGGGACGAGTGCGGATGAGTTGTCGGTGGGGGAACCTGCCTCTGGTAGGTTGGGTGAAGCGAAGGGGAACCCAACAAGGGTTAATCCAGCAGAACTGAGGCCAAAAGAAGAACTCCAACGGTCATTTCTGTCGTTGCCAAGGAGAGAGCAATCTCAAAGGCCCAAACGTTGTTCCTTGTGCGTAAGTCCCGAACCCTGGCTCAAATCTAAATTGCGTATGGAGTAAGTTGGACTTGATTCTTCGACCCCAGGCAGTCGGGGCTATTTTGGTAGGACTTACGCAAAAAAACGTATTTCTGTCATTGCGAGCGACAGCGAAGCAATCTCAAACGTCGAATTTTCGTCAACCATGGGTAAGTCCTGGGATTAAGAATAGATATCAATTTGAATTGCCCGGGAGATGGGTCTGGTGCTATTTTGCGTCAGGCCAGATTGGACGCGGGAAAAAAAGGTTAATCGGTAAGGGGCGATCGGTATTTGGTAAAACCCAGCTTCTTTCTCTGCCTTTCAGGGGGCCTTGGGTTCCGGTTCCCAGCAGCTTACCTACGGAAAAAATCGCCCTGTTATCGGGAAAATGGCCCGGTCGTCCTCCTTAAGAAAGAAATTTTCTCTATTTTTAGGTAGAAAAGTTCATAAACTGCCACCCAAAATAGTCTTATTAATAGAAGGAGCGATAGAGCTTGTCTCCAAGACGTTGCTGACCGAGGGCGTAGAATCTGCTTTAGGTTCTACAAATCTGACAACCAGGGTTTTTTAAGGAGTAAAAGGGTGAATTTTTTAACGCGAGAAGTTACCAAAGCGATATACCGCATTGTAACGTTTTTGGCACAAGGAACTTTTGCCAATAGGCTTATTTTGTCTAATAAATATGAATACGACTACCAAGTTCTAGCTCCTCTAGCTATGACAGATGCACCACCTAGCCTAATTCCAGGACTACCTAAACTGCCTGCAAAAGATGAACTTCCCAATAAAAAATGGCTGAGTTCAGTAATCGCAAGTATTGCGAGTCAGAAAAGCAAGCCTCCTATGAGTGCACCTGGTTGGAGTGGGGCTGAAATTGATTCGTTAGAGTCGATTAGCGAAGAAATTCAAGCTGCTGAGGGAGAAGAAGAGCTAAAAAATGCTGTTTTAAAACTAAAATCAACTCTGGGATTAGGAGATACTGGCCAGGGATGGCAAGGGTATCCTAAAGCTGCAAATGACGTTCAGTTGGAAGGCAATTTTAGGGAGGAAGATGAGTTTGACAAGATTGATAAAGAAATAGATGCTTGGTTAAGCAAGAGGATAGAGGAAGAGTCTCCAATTTTTTTAAGTGCTGGCGACATCGAACAAGCTGAAGAGGTCGAGGAAAACAATCGCGAATTGTACGGACATCTCCAGGAAATTACCAAACTTTTAGGGCGAGAATTAATTGAAAGTTCGACGGATTTTCCAGAGCCACCTCAAAGTGCTGGTCCCAATCCTACTCTGGTAGATTACGAAAGGTTAGTTGGGTCGTTAAGCATAAAGCCGGCAAGTTTAAGCAATTTTCAACAAGATAAAGTTTTTGCTTATATGCAGGTAGCCGGACCTAATCCAGTTATGCTGAAGCAAATCAAAAAAGTTGATTCTGGCTTGTCAATTACTCACGAACAATACCAAGGTATTGTGTTCGGGGATTCTCTAGAGGCGGCACTACAAGAGGGGCGACTTTATCTGGCAGATTATTCTAAGCTGGAGGTTCTCTTAAGCGGTAACTTTGCTGGCTTGCAAAAGTATATGTATGCTCCAGTGGCTCTATTTGCAGTGCCACCAGATAAGCATTCAGACCAGAACTTGCTGCCCGTAGCAATTCGCTGCAAACAGGCTTCAGGAAACGATAGCTGCGTGTTTACTCCCAGGGATGGAGACAACTGGATGACGGCTAAAACTGTCTTGCAAATGGCAGACAGTAATTATCACGAGCTAATTTCTCACTTAGCTCAAACCCACTTGTTTGTCGAGCCGTTTGTTCTGGCGACTAATCGCTGCTTTGCCGATAAAAACCATCCCGTAAGGCTTTTGCTGAAGCCTCATTTAGAGGGCACTATATTTATTAATTACGCCGCCCATAAATTTTTACTAGCACCAAAAGGCCCTATTGACTCCCTATTGGGTGCTACTATTGGCAGTAACTCTCAGTTAGCTATAAAAGAGGCTCAAAGCCGCTTGGCTAACTTTAATGAGGTTGCTTTTCCTGGGACTTTAGAAAAACGCGGCGTTAATAATTCCAAACAGCTACCAATTTATCCTTACCGGGATGACGGGCTGCGGGTTTGGGATGCGATTAATCAGTGGGTTAATGAATATTTGCGTCTGTTCTACGAAAGCGATTGCTCTGTAGAGACGGACGAGCAACTACAAAGCTGGGCCCATGAATTGCTCTCTAAGGGAGGTTGTCACATTGGCGAAGAACGGGACGGTCGAATTAAAACCCTAGATTATCTAGTCACGGCGGTTTCTACAGTTATCTTTACAGCTAGCGCTCAACACGCTGCTGTTAATTTTCCGCAGGGCGGCTTGATGACTTACGCGCCAGCATTTCCTTTGGGTTGCTATTCTCCAGCACCGACACAACCCCAACAGCAGCAAAACTTTATGGGGCTGTTACCACCGTTAGAGCGAGCGGAGTTGCAAGTAACAGTCCTTTATTTGCTTGGCTCGGTTTACTACACGAAACTGGGGGACTACTCAGGCTCGCTTTTTAAGGATGAGCGAGTGAAAAAGGCTTTGGATAGCTTCAAGGAGAAACTCGCAAACATCGAGAAGGCAATTTTAAACGAAGACAGTCAAAGGCTTGTGTCTTACAGGTATTTGCTGCCCTCGAACATTCCTCAAAGCATCAATATTTAGGGAGCATCTCAATTTTGAATAAAACCAAGAATTTGAGGCTTTTTGGAAATTGGAAATCGGGAAAATGGCCTTGTCATCTTCCTCAAGAAGGAAACTTTATTAGGACTTACGCAAAAAAACGTACTTTTGTCATTACGAGGGGCAGCGAAGCAATCTCAAAGGTTGAATTTTCGTTAACCATGCGTAAGTCCTGTCTATTTTGAGGCAAAAAAGTTCACAAACTGCCACCCAAAACTGTCTTATTAATAGAAGACAAAAAACAAAACCTGGAGTAAATAACTGGATAGTTCGTGCGTTTTGGTACATGAAATTCAACTATAAGATTTGAAAAGATACGATTCTGACGTATAAAAACTTTCGGCTGGACTTGCAACAAGAGGGAATAATAACGGAGCAATCTTTATCTAATGGCCACAAAATAGCAGCAAAAAATTATAGTATGCAGACTGCTAATGAAACGTTTGCGACAGTTTATATGGATGTGGCGAAAGTAATCGATAGTTCGCTTGCGTGGTATAAATATTCTATTACGGACAAATATTACAATATCAACAATATGTTGTCGTTAAGCGAGTTATTTGATATGTATTGCGAAGATGTCTGTAAACCAGACAAAAATTGTAGTTTTAATCATGACGAACTAACCAATATAGGTAATTTTTTTATCAGTAGTTTTAAACAGTCCAATAAGAAGTCGTGCAAGCAACTGTTATACGTCTAAAGGATTTGTCGGTGGGGGTGGTGCGTTGCGGCTAGGTCAATATTTATCGTGAAAACCCATAATTTATCGATGCCGCAACACACCCTACCGAGGGCGACACCATCGACAGAACCCCGAATTCAATTTTGGGTTAAATTCACATATTTATTGATGGGATTTGTTGGTGGGGGTGGTGCGTTGCGGCCAGGTCAATATTTATCGTGAAAACCCATAATTTATCGATGCCGCAACACACCCTACCGGGGACAACACCATCATAGGTAGGGTGTGTTATGCGGCCAGAAAATGTGAATGGTGACAAATCAATCATATTTCCGCATAACGCACCATTCATAATTACGCGATCGGCTCTGTTCGATTGTATCCTCCGTTCCGCAGGTAGCCGCGATCGCCTTTTCGATGCTTCTGGCTTGGGGAGGCAACTGGTTGTAACAGATGTAGTTTGCCAAATTATGCGATAATTATTATTCTCATTCTTTTGTGCTAATGTCATCACAATATTGCTGCCCGGACTTCCGTTGAAGCTGTCGAAGAAGGAATGCTATTGGCTCCTAAGTTTGACCCCAATGGATTCATCCCCGTTATCACTACGGATGCTGCAACCGGCAAAGCCGAATTGCAGATCGTTCGAGGTGAGCCATGAGCCAGGCCTATGTCATTTATCCTGATATCTGTTGCCTCAACCGTCCACTGGATGACTTGCAACAATCAAAAGTCAAACTTGAAGCTGAAGCAATGCTGTCTATCCTCCAAAAATGCGAAGATCGAGAGTGGTTACTACTCAGTAGTGATGCAATTCGGTTTGAAATCGCCAGAAATACCGATTCATCCAAGCAAGAACAGCTAGAAGCTACCTTATCCATTGCTCAAACCCATCTCTCCTCCACGCCAGAAATTGAAACTTCTGCCCAGGAGTTGATGCAGCTAGGATTTAAGCTCTACGATGCCTTGCATTTGGCATTTGCCCAGTCAGCGTCCGTCGATATTTTTCTGACCACCGACGATCGACTTCTGCGAAAAGCCAAGCAATATCCTGAAATAGTGACTATCCCGGTTGAAAATCCAGTTGTTTGGTTGATGAACCGATTACAAGAGGAAAATACAAACCATGAAACAAGCTGAAATTAGAAAAAATGGCTACAAAGCTTTGACTGATTCGCTCGGAGTCGTTGGTATGTTGCGCTTCCTTCAGCAACTCGAAGTTGGCAGCGGTGACTACACGCTGGAACGGCATCAAGCAAGCGTTCCCACCCTTGAAGAATTTCAACAATTTACCCATACAGTCTATAAGCCTTAATATAACTTTTACGATGTCCCGTATCTTTGAACATTTTTCTTGTTTAAGTCCCGATAACCGATCGCCTAGTCCTTTGGAACTAGACCGCTCTAGTCCTTTTGTGAAGGGAGGGTTAGTGCTAGTGTGAGTGAGATTTGGGTGTTTGGAGTCAGGTCATTCTCTTGTGCTTTTCCTAGGATGGGGACAAGTTCAAGGAGTTAGTGACTATGTTACAGAATGTTCCTGAGAAGCAGATGAGAAAGGTACGATCGCTGTTGGCGATCGCCTGGTTGCTTTTAATTGTGTCTCTGATCTATGACCCCATTTCACCCCTGTTAACCCATCCCGATACCCACTGGAGCTTACTGCGTCTCGATCCGAGGTTATTCGATCCCAAAGAGTGTCACGAGGTGATGACGGTGCAAGGGCAGTGTTTTATTGAGCGTCCCTATGCGATCGCCACCCGACTCTTTTGGGGGGTCATTATCGGTGCAGTCATCTGTATCGTTTTTCTCTTCGGTCATGAAAGTTGGCGCAGAATGTGTCCCCTATCCTTCTTTTCCCAACTGCCTCGTTTATGGGGAATTCAACGGCAAAAACAAACCACCAATCCTCGCACCGGTAAAGTGCGCTCTGAAGCAGTAAAAATTGACCCCAACTCTTGGCTTGGTCGCCATCATATCGCCTTTCAGTTTGGATTTCTGTTTGTCGGTTTGTGCCTGAGAATGTTATTTTTAGACTCCCATCGTCTCCTGTTGGCTGCTTTTCTGAGTGCCACTATTTTAGCCAGTATAATTGTCGGCTATTTATTCGCGGGTAAAACCTGGTGTCAATATGTTTGCCCCATGGGGCCAGTGGAATTATTCTACACCGGTCCCAGGGCATTATGGGGCAGTCCGGCCCATGAAAAAACCACCTCTAAGATTACCCAATCCATGTGCCGGGCGATCGATGAAACCGGGAAAGAAAAAAGTGCTTGCGTTGCCTGTAAATCTGCTTGCTTTGACATTGACGCAGAACGCAGTTATTGGGACTCTTTGAAAGACTCACAGCGTAAGTTTTTCCATTATGGCTATGTGGGGCTAGTGTTGGCATTTTATTTATATTACATTTTCTATGCTGGGGACTTAGACTACTTTTTCTCTGGGGCTTGGACCCATGATGGGGAGCAAGTGCAACGAATCTTGACCCCTGGATTCTATGGATTCAATCGGGCAATTCCCATTCCCAGATTGATTGCCGTTCCTCTGACATTTTCAGTGTTCACGTTAGGGAGTTATGGAATCTTATGCCGTCTAGAAAAAGCCTATAAAGCCTATTGTCTACGCCAAGACCGAGAATTTTCAGTAGAAAAAGTGCGCCATCATCTATTTTCATTTTCCACCTTTGTGACATTTAACTTTCTCTTTTCTGTGGGAACCAATTCTACGTTAGAGTTATTTCCAAAATGGCTAGAGTGGGGAATTCAAGCTCTGGTTCCAATTTTAAGCGCTGCCTGGTTTTATCGAACTTGGAATCGCTCGTTAAGTACCTACCATAAAGAGAGTGTAGCCAGTAGCTTGCGTCGGCAACTGAGTAAGTTAGACTTCAATTTTTCTGAATTCCTAGAAAATCGTTCTTTAGAGGATCTCAAAGCAGAAGAAGTCTATGTTTTGGCTAAGGTACTGCCTGGATTTAGTCAAGGGTCTAAGGTGCGGGTTTACCAAGGAATTTTGCGGGAAATGTTAGAGAAGAAGATGACAGGTTCTCAGGAGTCTTTAGAGTTGTTGACTCAGGTACGCTTGTCTTTGGGAATTGGGGAAGAGATGCATTTTAAGGTACTATCTGAGTTGGGGGAAAAGTATCCAGAGCTGTTATATGGCGATCGCCCGTTAATTCAGATGTCAAGTTTGTCCCTTTCTTCTCCCTCAAAATAAAGCTAGAATCGGAGTGGAGTCTTTCATCTAAAATAGTGCATTATCGATGGATGAGGGCATGGGGTTATTCTTCCCCTTCCTCTCCATCTTTTTCTAATGCATCAAATTAGATAAAAGAATTCACTCCTGCTATACTAGAGAGTATCTATAATATTACAGCGCTTCGCGCTAAGGAATAGGGAATAGTTATGACCCAAGCACAAAATCAATTTGATGTCACCCAGTACTTTGATGAAAACTTTTCTGCTCAATACGATCGTAAAATTCACTCATTTTGTCCCAGTTATGATGCTTTACATCAAATGTTAATCCCTTGGTTGCAAGAATTACCAGAAAATGCTAATTTTCTTTCGGCAGGGGCTGGAACTGGGAAAGAAATCGTAAACCTCGGAAAAGTTTTTCCCAACTGGAGTTTTGTTGCTGTTGATGCTTCTTGCGATATGCTCAATGCTTGCCATCAGAGGATCAAAAATTTGGAGATGGAGAGTCGAGTCACATTGGTCAACAGCAAGGTGAATGACTATAAATTCCCCGGTGGATTTGATGGCGCATCATCTATCTTTGTTGCTCACTTCATTAGAGATAAGCAAGAAAAGTTAGCCTACTTCAGTTCACTTGCTAGGAATTTGAAGCCCGGGGCAATTCTAGCGATCGCCGATCTGTTTGGCGATCGAGAAACGCTTGAATTTCGTCGATTGCTGAATGCTTGGCTCATGTCTTACGCACGCCATGGTATCTCTGAAGAGCAATTGGATCGGGATCGAGAACATATAGAAAGAGATGTAGACTTTATCTCCGAGAGGGAATTATTTTCTCTTTTAAATCAGGCCGGCTTTATCAAGCCCCTAAAATTTTACCAAACCTATCTATTTGGCGGTTGGATCGCCACTCGAAGCAGTTGAATTAAAAAGGTAGGCGCGATCGCCTATTCAATTCTAACGTTGTTAGCAGATTGTCGATCGACAGAGCCACCCTACCCGCCTTGGGTTATCTGTCTTCAGACAAGTCTCGCAATTGTTCTCGATATTGGGCTAGCATGGCTTCCATTTGTTGGAGTTGTTCTTGCAATTCTTGGTTAGTTGCTTGCAATTCTTCCTTAGCTTTTCTTTCTTGTGCAGCACTCTCCCCAGGCGTTAGAACTAACTCACCTTCAGGCGTAAACCAACGGAGTTGTTGGCGATAAATTCCTAAATATAATCCTAACGGCTCACTCCACAACAAGCCTTGTTCGTTGGGTTGAATTTCTTCATATTTGCCATTGACTAAATGGAAGCCTTTGAATTCTAAACTTTCTGGGTTGGGGTCAAACCAGAAATAGTTGGGAGTGCCAAAGGTGTCTTGGTAAATTTTCTTTTTCTTTGTACGGTCGGTTTGGGCGGTACTTGGAGATAAAATTTCAACAATCGCATCGGGATACTTGCCCCCTTCTTGCCAGACGACCCAACTTTTTCGCGGTTTGCGCTCGGTGTTCATAGCGACGAAAAAATCCGGGCCGCGAACGCGGGGAACATTCTGTCCGGGAGGAGTGTAATAAATACTGAGGTTACCGGCAGCAAAGAAGTCTTGGCGAGATTGCCAATGCCACTCTAAACTGTTTAGCAGTACCATCAGTTGGGCTAAGTGGAGATAACTTTCCAATTCCGGTTCATCACTTTCTATTTCACCTGAAGGAAAGATAGCATCTTCTGTGATTTCGGGTACAGGGGTTGTTGGGTGCTGAGTTTCGATAATAGACATGGGCGATCGCGTGCCAGGTTTCTCTTAAAATAAAGATGTATTATAACTTGGAAACTGCTATGGCTCCATCTCTTCCATCCCTGACCGGTGCTGAAATTCGGCAAACCTTTCTCGATTTTTATCACCAGCGCTCTCACAAGATTTTACCGAGCGCGTCCCTCATTCCTGAAGACCCGACCGTATTATTGACGATCGCCGGAATGTTGCCGTTTAAGCCCATATTTTTGGGCCAGCGTGCGGCTGAAGTTCCCCGTGCTACCACGTCTCAGAAATGTATCCGCACCAATGATATTGAGAATGTGGGACGTACTGCCAGGCATCATACCTTTTTTGAGATGTTGGGCAACTTTAGCTTTGGGGATTATTTTAAGGAACAAGCGATCGCCTATGCTTGGGAACTCTCCACCAAGGTGTTTCAACTCCCCCCAGAGCGTTTAGTTGTCAGTGTATTCCGAGATGATGATGAAGCCTTTGCTATCTGGCGCGATCGAATTGGCATTCCCGCCCATCGCATTCAGCGCATGGGAGAAGAGGATAATTTCTGGAAATCTGGCCCCACTGGCCCCTGCGGCCCCTGTTCGGAAATTTACTATGATTTTCACCCAGAATTGGGAGATGAAACCTTAGATCTCGAAGATGATACCCGATTTATTGAATTCTATAACCTGGTTTTTATGCAATATAACCGGGATTCTGAAGGCAATTTAACGCCCCTGCAAAACCAAAATATTGATACGGGACTGGGGTTGGAGCGGATGGCGCAAATTCTCCAAGATGTGCCCAATAATTATGAGACAGATTTGATTTTTCCGATTATTGAAGCCGCAGCGAACTGTGCCGGAATTGAATATGACAAAAGTGATGAAAAAACGAAGGTTTCCCTGAAAGTGATTGGGGATCATGTGCGCGCTGTGGTACATTTGATTTCTGATGGCGTGAGTGCGTCCAATATTGGCCGGGGCTACATTCTGCGTCGGTTAATTCGTCGGGTAGTGCGTCACGGCCGGTTGTTGGGAATTACGGAATTATTTACGGAAAAAGTGGCTGAAGTGGCGATCGCCCTTTCCGAAGGAGCTTACCCCAATGTGCGGGAGCGGGAAACCCTGATTAAATCGCAATTACAGCAGGAAGAATCGCGCTTTTTAACCACCTTAGAACGGGGTGAAAAGCTGCTGCAAGAGATGATTGAAAAGGTCTTAAAGGCAGGACAAACGGAAATTTTGGGTAAAGATGCATTTAAGCTTTATGATACCTACGGTTTCCCCTTGGAATTAACCATGGAAATAGCTGAAGAACAAGGGTTGACCGTAAATCAGGAAGGGTTCAACTCATCGATGCAACTCCAAATAGAGACTTCTCAAGGGGCCCATGAAACCATTGATTTGATGGTGCAAGGGTCTTTGGATCGGTTGGCTGAACATATCCATCCGACTCAGTTTACGGGATATACGGAACGGTCGGGGATGGCGCAAATTCAGGCGCTTTTAGTAGACGGAAAGTCCGTGGAAATTGCTGAAGCGGGAATGTCAGTACAGATCGTCTTAGATAAAACTCCATTTTACGCAGAATCCGGAGGGCAAGTGGGCGATCGCGGTTATTTGTCGGGATCGAATGTGTTAATTCGGATTGATGATGTGCAAAAAGAGTCAGATTTCTTTATCCATTTTGGCCGTATTGAACGGGGAACCGTAAGCCTGGGAGACTCGGTAACCGCCCAGATCGATCGCGCTTGTCGGATGCGGGCCCAAGCCAATCATACGGCGACCCATTTGTTACAAGCTGCCTTGAAGAAAATTGTCGATCCTGATATTGGTCAAGCCGGGTCTGCGGTCGGGTTTGACCGTCTGCGCTTTGATTTCAATTGTCCCCGCGCTCTCACGGCTCAAGAGTTAGAGCAAATTGAGGATTTGGTGAATACTTGGATTAGTGAAGCGCACGGGGCGGATGTACAAATTATGCCTTTCGATCGGGCGAAGGATAAGGGTGCAACAGCCATGTTTGGCGAGAAATATGGCGATACGGTGCGCGTGGTGGACTATCCAGGGGTGTCCATGGAGCTGTGCGGGGGAACCCACGTGCAGAACACGGCAGAAATTGGCTTGTTTAAGATTATCTCCGAAACTGGGATTTCTTCAGGAGTGCGCCGGATTGAGGCGGTTTCTGGGGCTGCGGTGCGGGAGTATCTGCAAGTGCGGGATGCGGTGGTTCGGGAATTGGGCGATCGCTTCAAAGCCAAACCCGAGGAGTTGGTGGAGCGGGTCAGTAGTCTGCAAACTGAGTTAAAAGCAACACAGAAGCAGTTAGAGCAAGTACAGGGAGAATTGGCGATCGCCAAATCGGATCAATTGCTTTCCCAAGCAGAATCTGTCGGTGAAGTACAGGTATTAGTTGCACAGCTTGATGTCGATCCCAATTCCCTCAAAACGGCTGCCGAACGGTTATTACAAAAGCTCGGTGAAGGCGCTGTCGTTTTAGGTTCCGTTCCCGAAGCCGATAAAGTCAGTTTAGTCGCTGCCTTCAGTAAATCCGTCAATCAAAAGGGCTTACAAGCCGGTAAATTTATCGGTCAAATTGCCAAAATTTGTGGCGGTGGAGGCGGTGGGCGACCCAATTTAGCCCAAGCCGGAGGGCGCGATCCCAGTCAGTTACCCACAGCTTTAGAAACAGCGAAAACCCAGTTAACCGAAGCCCTCTAATCTCTAGTTTATGTAGGGTGCGTTACGCTGTTGCTCACGTACCCTACTGCTTAAAAATTTATCCATTACCAGCGCGTAGCGTTATAGTGCCATGAACGAATTGATCGCCACTTCTAACCGAGAAACTCAATTACGTTGGACAAGTTCTGACCTGGATTTACTGCCTGATAATAGCAACCGCTATGAAATTATTGATGGAGAACTATTCGTGACTAGAGCGCCCCATAATAAGCATCAAGATACCTGTGGAAATCTTTACTATGAGTTGAAAACTTGGTCAAAAAGAACTGGGTTAGGGTATGCAGTTATGGGTGCGGGTGTATTGTTTAGCGAGGGGGATGATGTGATTCCGGATGTGATTTGGATGCAGAAGGAAACGTATACGTCCTTAGTGGATGAATCTGGACATTTCCGGGGCGCACCTGAACTGGCGATCGAGGTTTTATCGGCAGGTACAGAAAATGAAAGGCGCGATCGCCAAGTGAAGTTAAAACTCTATTCATCTAGGGGAGTTTTAGAATACTGGATTGCTAACTGGAGAGCTAAACAGATAGAGGTCTATCGCCGCAAGAATGGGATTTTGAAATTAGAATTAACTCTATTAATTGAGGATGTGTTAACCTCTCCTTTATTGCCTGAGTTTGCTTGTCCTTTGTCGGAAATTTTTACAGAAGAATATTAAGATTGATACAATCCGGATGGGTCTATTGTTCCCTCACCCCTGTCTCCCTATCCTTTACCAAAAATAACCGTCTTCGATGGTGGTTTGGCCGTCAGTGGGGTTGTATTTCAGTAGATATTCGCGACTAATGGCTTCTTGATAGCGTAGATTTTTGACTTCAGTTGGGGCAATTTCGGTATCAGTAGACAAGAGAATAACTTGATGGGAGGCGCTGGGAAAGTAGCGCTCGATCAGGTTTTGGCGGTGGGAGGAATCTAGGCGACCAAGTGGAGTATCAATAGCTACGGGAAGTTGGCGACCGGAGACTCTAGCCAGTCCCCAAAGAAAGGCGATCGCCAATAATTGCTTTTCTCCAGCAGATAGGCGGTGTTTGGGCAGGGGTTGCCCCTCGCAATCATACAAGGATAAGCTGTAATCTTCAGTACTAATCACGACGCGCTGAACGAGGTCAGATTTGTGAAGTAGGTAGCGGAAGCATTCAGTAACTTGGTTTTCAAGCTTATTGAGCTTTTTCAGGGTCAATTTTTCTCGATATTTTTCTAGTATCGTTTTCACCCTAGCAATGGAATTGATGATATGGGTCGCATTTTCCCGCTTCAGAAATTTATCGCTGTACTCTTTGAGTTTCTTTTTCGCTTCGTCGATGCTGCGCTCAAGCTCTCGCAGTTGCCGATGTTTGTATTCTAAATCAATTTCTAATTTGGTCTTTTTGTCGTTGGTTTGTTCTTTTTTATTCATTAATTCTTGGTAGCGTTCGGGAGAAGCAGCAACGGTGAGTTTGCGCTCGATATCCATCAGTTGCTGTTCTAATTTTTCTAGATATTTGGATTCCGCATTGGCTTTTTCCCGTTGCGTGGGAATATCGTAGATCATTAGTTTTTCTAGGGTTTCTAGCTCTTCGGGTGTGGCGTGCAACCAGGTGTTTTCGGGGGCTAGTATTTCTTGAGCTAAACTGTGGTAATCTTGCTGTAAAAAAGCTTCAATATCTGTGGTTTGGGAATCTGGAAGTTGCAGGGTATGCAGATAGTCGAGCAAACGGCGATCGCGCTCCTGAATGCGATCGCGGGAAATTTGTGCTTTCAGGGACTCCTGTTCCGCTTTTCCTTGAGCGATCGCCGGCTCGATCAGGTCTTCAATCAAGCTCAGGGGTAAGGAGCTGGCAGCTAAACTCACCAGTGCATCCCGAGTCTGTTGGATTTTGGCTTCCTCGCTCTTTTTCTGTAAGTCAAGCTGATGGCGTTCGGCGGCGATTTTCCCCCCTTCGGAAACAAAGGTATTTTCGGCTTCTTTAGCCTTTTTAACCGCCCGTTTGAGCATATGTTCTGTATTCTTAATTTCTTGGGCAATGCGCTCCTTGTCCCCATCATAACCCTTGAGCTGGCGGTCAATTTCCTCTAAATTACCCAATTCCTGCTTATCCGCGATCCGCTTTTGGTGACGACGGGATAAGATCTCTAAGTCGGTATCCAGGCGATCGGCTAATTCTAATCCCAATAAAGATTGAATGGCTTGCACAATTAACGGAGGAGGAGCATCAAGATCGGCCAATTCTTTCATCTGTTCGCCATCAAATAAAAACAGATTAGAAATGCCCAAAGGTAACAAGTTTTCGATATAATCATCCCAGGTGTCTCTGAGGGTATTTTCGGGAAATTCACCCTTACCATTCAGAATTCCCAGGGTATCTTTACTGTCTTGCCTTGTCCAATAGCGGATGATTCGCAGTTCAGTATAGAATTGAGAGTCAGGATCATCAGGGTTTAGAGTATCCGTTTTAGCAATTTTACTGCTATCGCCAGAAATAATCTGCACTAACAGTTCTAACCGAGTTTTTTCTCGATCTTCAATATGGCGGTTAACACATTGTTTCAGAAAATTACTGTAACTGAGATTTCCTCGTGTAGAACATTCGGCGCGATGTCCATAGAGAACTAAGCGAATGGCATCCATAAGGGTGGTTTTCCCTCCTCCATTCATTCCTCCTAACAGCAGTATAGGTTTACCATCGTTCGGACGCAGGTTGAGGACTTGTCTCCCCTTATAAGGGCCGAAGTTTTCTAAAACAAGTTCCAAGAAAATCATATCAATTAAAAATGATGGGGTTTTTAGCGTAATTAGAAACCGGGTTTCTGATTATAGGGATTCAGACGAGGAACTAAATTTGATGTCTCCCCAACCTAAACTGAGTTGTTGAGTTAGGGGTTCGGGTTCGGGTTGGTTGTCTGGATGGTTCGGATTAGCTTTTTCAGGATTTTTAATGAAGTATTCGACTTTCTGCGCGTCCCCTTCTAAAGCGGCGTTTTTGATAGCATGTTGAAGATAGGCATCTTTCAGGGCTTCATTTTGTTCGCGAGAACTCGATTTAAAGCACTTGCTCAAAGCATCATAAATACCGGAGCGACTGCCTTTGTTTTGATATTGGCGTTCGGTATTGAGCAGTCTCGCCAGTAGCTCAAATTCCATGGAGTCCTTATCAGTGACTTCTTCTAGAACGCTCCACTCGTCTATACCGAGCAGGGTACGATCGCCCTCTGGACGGCGATCGATAAATTCTTCTCCCGTAACTTCTTCATAAATTCGCGGTAAGCTATCCTCAAATTCATGTTTTTCTTCTAACCAAATGCGGCGAATTTCGCTCAATTCTTCCAGAGTTATCAATGTTATTTCTCCCATTTCTGGCGGTGCAGTTTTGCGAACTTTTACCTGTACTTCGAGCAGTCGTCTCAGTAAGTATTCGCGCCATTCTTTTTTATAGGGACCGGGAATGGGTTGAAGTTCTGTGTTTTTATCTGTTCCCTGTATTTTGCGTTCAAACAGTTCTACTTTTCCATAAATGCGCCGAAAATCTCGTCTGTCTCGATCATCTTTTAAGTCTAGTTCATTGCGAATATCTAAAAGGGGTTGCAGCCATTCCTTTTCTTCATCATTTTGGATCATCGCTTCCATTGATTTATCCTTATTTACCATCGTACAAACCCAGCAACCAAACCGAGAACTTCCACAACTCGGAGTTGAAGTATCGACGACTAGGGGGCATTCGTTATCGGCAGTTGCTCCCCGATACATAGAAAATAGATCTTTGTTGTTGATTCCCCAAGGATTTTCCCATTGCATGAGGTACATCCAAACTTCATCGGTTCGCCAATCTTCAATTGGGCTATATATTAAGGAATTAGGTAAGCAGGGATTAGGACTTAAGCGCTCACGCACTCTTTTAGCTTCATATTTTTCTATCCGTGTTGCACGTACAAAACTTTCCGCTTTACGAATTCCTAAAACAACAATCGTTTCACCATAAGTTCTAATCACGTCTCGGATAAAGAAGTTCACTGGCTGAATTTTCATTCTATCTGTACACCACCGAAAACCTGGGCGAGGCGCAGGATACCCTTTACCCAGCAAACAAACCCAAAAACTATCTTTGAAATTTGGATAAAGTAAGTGAGCCTCAATGGGCATTGCCTGCTCTTTTGCCGACTTTCTAAGATTTCTGATCGATTCTTTTACCCAAGCAGCAACAATAGGATTTTCAACTAAAGTATCTGTGGTGATGACATGAACTGTTTTAGTTCTGCGCTCTATCGGTAGTCTAGATAAGGCATTCCAGATAAGCTGTAAAATTACGGTTGAATCCTTACCACCACTGTATCCTATCACCCAAGGAATTTCATCTAGACAGTAAAGATCCTGAATTTCCTCAATGAGTTTCTCAATCGTAATGATAAACTCATCAACGGTACGCTGTGGCAAGAGTGAAGGCTGAGTTGCTGTCATGACAAAAAATCAGTATTTTGGGAGTTGGTAATGTGACTTTTTTTTGTTACCATATTAAAATATCAGTTAGTTACAAGTTTTTACTAGATTCTTACAATATGTCTACACATAGTGACTCAAACACCCAACAGCCATTAGCACTTGATGAAGTTTTAAGCCCCTACTTTGCTCAATACTACCAACATAGGTGCTATCCTGCCTTAATTTTTTATCAAGGAGGCCGGAAGATGTTACAAATCAATGTTCCTGCTTACGATCTATCGAATCTTTTACAAGCTAAACCTTCTACCAAGAATAATCCAGATTCTGGAAAAAATCGTCCAGTTTTACAGAAACATGCTGAAGAAATTAAAAAATATATTCTAGAAAGGGTTCGCAAAAATAGGCCATGGGTACTAGGAACAATCACAGCTAATGTTGATGGTTCCCAAATTAAGCTTATTGAATTAGGGCGAGGTATGGGTTTAGTCGTGATTCCCGGTAATGTGAAGTTAGACATTACTGATGGACAACATAGAATCCGTGCAATCGATGACTTAACAAGGAGTCCAGACATCCAAATCATTGGAAATCAATATTTTCCTATCACTTTGATTCTAGAATCAGACCTAAAACAATGTCAAACTGATTTTCGTGACATGGCATATACTAGACCTTTGGACAAATCCCTACTTGTATCATTTGGAGAATTTGAAGGGCGAATCGGTATAGCTAAAAAATTGATTGAAGTTGTCCCAATGTTTTTCAAGAAAACTGAGCAATCCGAAGTCACACCAGCCACACGAAAAGAATACAAGCTAATTTATAAGATTAATTATATTGTTCAATTTGTGAGTTGTGCTTTCAGTAATAATAATAAAGCAGAACTGAAAGATTATGATGTTGAAGCTTCATCTAATGTTTTGGTTAACTGTTGCAACGAATTTTTCCAAAATTGTAGTGACACGAAGTATATTTTTGAAACTGAGTTTGAAACTTTAACTTGGGAAGATGTGGTCAGATTCCAAAATCAGTGTATTTTGAGTATAAGTGCTGGCTTACAAATTTTAGGACATTTATTTTATCTGACGTATGATTCCCACCAAAATGTTTTGGATTCTCACAAAGTATGGAAACTTTCTCAACTAGATTGGTCAATAGGTAGTAACTTATGGGTAGACAATTTAGTTAGACCAAACCTAACTTCTAGAGATCCTAACAAACGATACAAAATTTTATCTGGCAGAAACAGTATGATACCAGCCGTGAACCGAGTTAAACAAGAATTAGGGTGGCTTGATACTCCTGAACCTTTCTAAACTCCTTCAATTCAATATAACTTCCCATGCCTTCAACTCACCCGTCAACATCGATTTCCAAACCGGTATTACCTCCGACATCACTCGCCAAAACTGTACCTTCTTTCCCCACTACCTCTTTAGTATTACACACTTTTTAAAAAACAATTCAAGTTTTAGAAAACATTGAAGATAAGGTTGCTTATCTTCTCGCTTGCGTCCCCATCTTCCCATTCCCCACCTAAACTGAGAGAGAACAGGACAATTGGGAGTTTATCATGGATACACAATCCACTCAGGTGGCTTTAGCGGTTCTGTATCGCGAAAATCGTTATCTGATGCAATTGCGCGATCGCATCCCAGGCATCCTATATCCAGGATTTTGGGGCTTGTTTGGCGGTCATTTAGAGCGGGATGAGTCCCCAGATGAAGGTATCCGACGGGAATTACTCGAAGAAATTGCCTATTGCCCCCCACACTTGGATAAGTTCGGCTGTGATAGAGATCCGGGGATTGTGCGCCATATTTATCATGGTGCGTTAACCGTGCCACTGGAAAAATTAATTTTGGGTGAAGGATGGGATATGGGGTTAATGACTCCTGAACAAGTGCGGGAAGGAGAGGCATTTTCAATCAAAGCCAATGAAGTTCGCCCCTTGGGAACCCCCCATCAACGCATTGTCCTGAGTGTAATTAACGCCGGTTTGGGGTAAGTTGTTGCACTTGGCGAGCATCAACCAGAATAGCTAAAAAACCGCGATCGCTTAACGACATTAAGGTAGCCGTAGCTTCTTCTTGATTGCTACTCTGGAGTGCCAGTAAATAAGAATTACCCTGGAAATTCACCCAAGGAATCGCCTTGTTCAGAAGGATTTGCAGTTGCTGAGGAGCATCCTGTCGATTGTTGGCATTGACTAATACTGCAAACCCCGAACCGAGGGGCGAGCCGGGGTTGCTTGGCAAGACGGGGGGATTGAATGGACGAGTCCCAATTTGACCTAGGGGGGGTGCAACCATAAAAGCGGGTAAGCCCGTATTCTCGTAAATATATTGGCTCCAACGCTCACTCACCTGGGCGTTGGCTAAGTTGCGGATTTGGGTAACAATTTCGTTATTATATTGGCAGATTTGGGCCGTTTGATTGGAGGGTAAGAGATAGTTCAGCAGCAGTTGTTGGCTAGAGGGGTTGGGTGTGCGCACGAAAACCATATATTCCCCTGGGTTTGGCGGAGGACAGGAAAAGCGGTTAGTTTGACTCCAGGCAGGAATAGAAGAGAGGAAAAACGTCGATAATCCGGCGATCGCACTCACAAATTGAGTCAGACTAGAGGAGTTAGGGTAAAAAGGCATAAGATGTAGAATAGAGTCTTTGAGTGGGCAATCTTACCCTTGAGCTATCTTTGCCTACTGCCTAACCCGTTTAGTCTGAACAGGTTATCCGTCTTAGGAAACTTAAGACGAGGCAACAAGGGAAGCTTTGGGGTCAGGAATAGCATCTGATGGGGCTTCAAATTCACCCGTCAGCACATATTCTAAGCGAAGTTTGAGCCAAGTGATAAGTTGAGGATCTGTTGAGATAATCGCGGCTGCCGGTTGGGGGCATTTGGCTTTAGCCCCTGCAAGTTCAGGTGCTTCCAGAAATGCCGGTTGAGCAATTAACCAAAAGTCAATATCTTTTTCTTTCTCTTTGTAGTTACGGGTTCTTTCCCGAAAGACTTCTTCGAGAGGTTCGTCTTCCATGAGGAATTTCTTGCTGGCGAGGACGTAGTGATAAGTGGTCATAGGGTTTGGTTTGGATGAACACAGAGTGTTATTTTACCGGTAAATGGTTATTGGGAAAAGGCAATGGGTAATGGGCCATGGGCAGTAATTTCCGTGTCCTTGCCCCCCATTCCTAAGGTGTGGTGCCGAGGATAGCGTGTTTCATCTCTCGAACCGCTCGTTCTAGGCCGACTAGGACAGCCCGGCTGATAATAGTATGGCCGATGTTGAGTTCTTCCATGCCAGGAATACAGGCAACGGGGTAAACGTTCCAATAAGTGAGACCATGGCCAGCGTTTACTCGTAATCCTAGGGTACAAGCTCTATCACAGCTTTGGGTGAGCAAATCCAGTTGTTCTTGTTGTTCATGCTCTTGGTGCGCTTCGGCGTAGGTTCCGGTATGGAGTTCAATAAATTTGGCTTTGATGTCCGCTGAGGCTTTGATCTGGTCAAGGTTCGGATCAATGAAGAGGCTCACCGGTATGCCCGCATTTTGCAAGGTTTGTACCACATCGGCAAGACGCTTTCCTCCAGCGATAACGTCTAAACCGCCTTCTGTGGTCACTTCTTCTCGACGTTCCGGAACCAGCGTGATATAGTCAGGTTGGATTTCTAAGGCGATCGCCACCATTTCCTCCGTAGCCGCCATTTCTAAGTTCAGATGAGTCCGCACCGTCTGGCGCAATAATTGTACATCTCGGTCTTGAATGTGGCGAC
Organism: Cyanobacteria bacterium UBA2566; assembly: GCA_002340255.1. Taxonomy (GTDB): domain Bacteria; phylum Cyanobacteriota; class Cyanobacteriia; order Cyanobacteriales; family Desertifilaceae; genus Roseofilum. The sequence continues at coordinate 29,537 of DDLS01000174.1, read as the reverse complement.
GGTCTTCCCGAAGATGCACCGTAATCCCATCTGCTCCACCAAGTTCTGCGAGTACTGCTGCTGCAACCGGATTGGGTTCTACGGTTTTGCGAGCCTGGCGGATAGTAGCAATATGATCGATATTTACACCTAGGGTGGGCAAAGATCTATCTCCTATGGGTTAATCTCATGGGTTTTCTATGGATTATTTTACCAGAAAAATTGGGTTTAAAGCCCCGCCCTTCCAGGGCGGCTTTTTCGGCACTCTGGTGTTATAATCCTATCATGAGAACCCTAAAGTTTAAGCTATACCAACATAAACGAAATAGATACCTGAAGCGACAAATCAATGGGGCTGGGGTCATCTATAATCATTGCGTAGCACTTCATAAGCGCTACTACCGCTTGTGGGGTAAATACTTAAACTGTGCCCAACTGCAAAAGCATATTGCTAAGTTAAGAAAGTGTAATCGTTTTTGGCAGTTAGTTGGCTCTCAGGCGGTTCAAGACATTTGCCAGCGCATAGATAAAGCTTATAAGCTATTCTTCAAACATCAGGGGAAAGGTTTTAGACCGCCGGGTTTTAAGAAGGTTAAAAAATACAAGTCCTTCACCTTAAAACAGGCAGGTTATAAATTCCTAGGTGGCAACCGGGTAAAAATAGGCTCTAAAGTCTATCAGTTTTGGCAGAGCCGGGAAATAGAAGGCAAGATTAAGACTCTAACAGTAAAGCGGACACCATTAGGTGAACTGTTTATAACTGTTGTAGTCGATAGCTCAGAAAAACTTATCACTCCTAAGTCTGGTAAAACAGCAGGGTTTGATTTTGGCTTGAAAGATTTCCTCACTTGCTCAGAAGGATTCAAGATTAAATCTCCTTTGTTCCTGAAGCAGTCCATCCAGGAGGTTCGTGAAGCGTCTAGAGCTTTATCGAGCCAGAAAAAAGGCTCTAAGAATTGGCACAAGGCAAGGCTCAATCTGGCTCGCAAACATGAAGCCATTGTTAATCGTAGGCGTGATTGGCACTGGAAATTAGCTCATGAATTAACAGATCGCTTTGATGTTTTGTACTTTGAGACCCTCAACTTGAAAGGAATGCAACGACTTTGGGGTAGAAAGATTAATGATTTAGCCTTGACTGAATTCCTTTCCCTTCTTGAATGTGTAGCTGCCAAAAAATCTAAGCGTGTGGTTTATATCGATCGATGGTTTCCCAGTTCTAAGACTTGCTCTGAATGTGGCCATGTACTCAATGAACTGAAGTTAAAAGAGCGTCAATGGTCTTGTCCTTCATGTTCAACAGAGCATGATAGAGATTTAAATGCGGCTAGAAATATAAAATCAGTTGGGGCATCAACTGATTCGTTAGGCGATGTCAGACAGTCCCAGACTGCTATTGCTGTTTGACCGGAGAATCCCCACGCCTTTAGGCGTGGGGAGTATGTCAATCTAATTTGGTGAAATGAAACTTGAATCAAAAACGAGTAATCTCCCAGACATCCTTCAATAGATCCTAATTTTTAAAGCTCCATCGAGTCTGTGGTTTGCTCCGCCGATCCCCCATCACAGCACAAAGCGCTGTAATTGCTCATGACTCCTCTCGGTTCTGTTGTTCAAGGTTCCCTTTCTAAAGGATTAGAAGTGCGCTTGCATCCCGATGTATCGGTTGAAGAAATGCGGGTGGGCAAGTTTTTGGTGATTCAGGGGAGGCGATCGCGGTTTTTCTGTCTCTTGACTGATGTAACCTTGGGAACGGCAAGTCCGCGCATCTTAGCCAATCCCCCCGATCCGAATAACTTCTTTTTGCAAGAAGTGTTAGCTGGCAGTAGTACCTACGGAACCCTAGAAGTTACTCCCATGCTGATGATTACCCCAGAAGAACAGACCATTGCTCCATCGCGTTCTGATTCTCAATCCAATTTAGCCTCATTTTCTGCCCAAACTTCTGTTGATTTTACGCTCAAACCGGTTAAAACCATTCCCAGTCACTTTAGCCAAGTGTATGAAGCGCAAGAACTAGACTTCCGCACAGTATTTGGTTGGGAAGATGACCCCCAGCGTCATAATTTTTCTATTGGTCAACCGGTAGATATGGAGGTTCCAATTTGCATTGACTTAGACCGATTTGTAGAGAGAAGTAACGGTATTTTTGGTAAATCAGGAACTGGGAAATCCTTTTTGGCTCGTTTATTACTGTCTGGCATTATTAAACAGCGAGTTGGAGTTAACTTAATCTTTGATATGCATTCTGAATATGGTTGGGAAGCCGTTTGTGAAGGCAAAACAGTTAATACCGCGAAAGGCTTAAGACAACTGTTTCCGTCCCAAGTGCAGGTGTATACCCTCGATCCAGAATCAGCCAAACGCAGAGGCATTCGAGATGCCCAAGAATTATATTTAAGTTTTGAGCAAATTGAAGTTGAAGATCTGGCTTTAGTGCAACAGGAATTAAACCTATCTGAAGCGAGTTTAGATAGTGCCCTCTTGCTCAAAACTCAATTGGGACGCAATTGGATCTTACAGCTTTTGAACATGAGTAATGAACAGATCCAAGACTTTTGTCTTGATAATAATGGGAGCAAGTCCTCGGTTACGGCGCTGCAACGGAAACTCAATCGCCTCACCCAACTCAAATATTTAAGGGGAGCCAGTCGCCAAAATCCGTTTGGGCAAATTCTAGATACGTTAGCTGCGGGTAAGCATGTGGTGATTGAATTTGGTTCCCAAGCGAATTTACTCTCCTATATGTTAGCGACGAATATGATTACCCGCCGAATTCACCAATCCTATGTGAAGAAAGCCGAACATTTTTTACAGACGAAGAAATCGAGCGATCGCCCCCTGCCCCTCGTGATCACCATTGAAGAAGCTCACCGGTTCCTCGATCCGAGCATCAGTAGCCAAACCATTTTTGGCACGATCGCCAGAGAAATGCGCAAATACTTCGTTACCCTCCTCGTCGTCGATCAACGTCCCTCTGGAATCGATAAGGAAGTGATGTCCCAAATGGGAACCCGTGTAACCGCTTTATTGAATGATGATAAAGATATTGAAGCTATTTTTACCGGTGTTTCTGGAGCCGGAAACTTGCGATCGGTTCTCTCGAAACTCGATTCTAAGCAGCAGGCTCTAATTCTAGGTCATGCTGTTCCCATGCCGGTGGTCGTCCAAACTCGTCCCTACGATCAACAATTCTATACCGAAGTCGGTGAAACCGCTTGGGAAGATATCCCCGATGAAGATATTTTTGCCGCAGAAGAAGCAGCAATGAGCGATTTAGGGTTTTAGTCCTTACACCAAAATTTGCACTTTTATAGCACAATAACAATGGGATCAACGGGAGCATAACCCATCAATGGGGCTTGAGATAGTCAATCAAGAATGTCGAGGTCACAACACGATTGGATAGAGGGTTATACCATCTTCCTTCAGGAGTATCTACAAGAGGGGCGATTATCTCCTGAAATTGGAGACTGGATACAGGAGGCGATCGCCGCCCAAATTCCCCTATCCACCCTATTTCAGTGGCATCATCACAGTTTATCCCAGTTTTTACAACAGGATCTCAACCCCGAACATTGGCCGCCCTTACTCGAACAAGCCGCAACATTTCAAAGCCACAATTTAAGTCTTTACAACCTAAAGAAAAGTGTAAACCATCTGGTTGCTGGGCCAGTCTTAGGCCAAGAAAGTGCCAATATTCCCAGTAAAGAACAAGCACTTAAGCTCAGAGAACGTATGGAGTTTGAGCATTTAATCAGTAGCATGTGTACCCAGTTTATGTGGTTAGACTTCCGAGAACTCGATCGGGAAATAGAAACTGCTATTGGTCGTTTAGCTCAACATTACCAGTGCGATCTCGCCTATCTGTTTCAATTGGGGGACGATCGCCAGATAGCCCAACTCCGGTATCAGTGGTACGATCCTCAGATTAGTCCCTTACCCCCCCTCTGGCATCAAATTCCCGTAGAATTTACCCCTTGGTGGATGAAACACCTGAACGAACACCAAGCCATTCCTATCCATTCTTTACAGGATTTTCCGCCAGAAGCCAAAGCCGAACACGCGATCGCCTCCGCGATCCAAGCTCAATCTTTACTACTACTTCCCCTGATCGATAGCGATAAATTAATAGGATATCTAGGATTTTCCACCATTCGGCAGCCTAAAATCTGGGAAAAAGATTGCATTAAACACCTCAAATGGGCCAGTGAATTACTGACTTGTACCTTAAAGCGAAAACAGGTAGAACTCACCTTAGAACATCTCCATGAACAAATGGAATTATCGATTGAGCAGCGCACCCAAGAACTGCAAGACATTAACTCTCAACTTCAAGCGGAAATTCGAGAACGCCATCAGATTGAAAACGCCCTACGCCAAAGTGAAGTGCGATTTCGTCATATCTTTGAAGACTCTCCCCTAGGAATTGCCATTCTCAATCCTGAGTATGGCTTAGAACGAGTTAATCTATCCTTGTGCCGGATGTTAGGCTATTCTGTCTTAGAGTTGCAATCCGTCAACTTAGTCGATTTACTCCATCCTAACGATCGAGACTTAACTCAGACTCTCCTCAACCGGTTGATGAAGGGTGAAATTCCGTCTTTTCAGGTCAAGCAACGTTGTATTCATCAGAGTCAGGAATTTTTGTGGGTCAAAGTCATTGCTTCAGTCATTTCCACCTCTGACTCGTTGATACAACCGTCCCAGGTCAGTCCTACCTATGGAATTCTCATTGTTGAAAATATCACTGAGCGAAAACAGGCCGATGAAACCCTAAAGTTAATTCAATTTACCCTTAATCGGGTGATGGATTCTGTCTTGCTTATTGATGCTCACGGTCAACTCATTTATGTCAACGATCGCGCCTGTCAAACTTTAGATTACCGCCGCGATCAATTATTACGGATGAATATCGGGGAAATTTATCTTTCTTGCCGCACGTCTCCTTGGACGGAGTTTTGGACTCAGGTAAAATCCTCCGGATTTATGCGTGTTGATTCCGTCTATCAGAGCCAATCTGGTGTAGAGATTCCTGTAGAAATTAATTTCAATTTTTTTCAGTATCAAGGATTAGAGTATAGCTGTGCGATCGCCCGAGATTTGCGCGATCGCCAAAAAGCAGAAGCGGCTCTAGAGAAAAGTCAACAACTGCTGGCTGCATCCCAGAAGGCGGCTGGGTTAGGGAGTTGGGAGTTTGATCTGCTCACCCAAGAAATTTTTTGGTCGGATGAAGTGTTCCGCATTTTTGGCCAAGATCCCACTATGGAGAGACCTCCAACCTATTCTCAACATATTCAACAATATCACCCTCACGATCGGGCCCAATTTCAACAGGTCATTCAACAGGCAATTTCTGAGGGAATAGAATACGATTTCGAGTTACGCATTCTTCGGTCTTCGGGTGACGTTCGTACGGTTTGGGCCCAAGGACAACCTATTTTTAACGATCGCGCAGAAGTAATTAAACTCTTTGGACTTATTCAAGATATTACGGCTCGGAAACAGGTGGAATTAGCCCTGAAAGACAACGAAATGCGCTACCGTACCCTAGTCTCTCACATTCCAGGAATTATTTATCGCTGTTTACCCAATCAAGATTGGACAGTAGAATTTATCAATGATGCCATTGAAGATATCATCAGTTATAGCGCGGATGACATGATGTCTCGGATGGTACCGGGATTAGCTATCTTGCTCCATCCTGAAGATTTACCTTGGGTACAAGAGCAGGTTAAGTTAGCTCTAGCCCAACACGCTCCCTTTGAGCTAGAGTATCGAATGATAGCCCGTGATGGTACGATTCATTGGGTTTATGAGAAGGGTAAAGGAGTGTGGAATGAGCAAGAGGAGCTAGTTTATCTCGATGGTGCCATCTTTGATGTGAGCGATCGCAAACAAGCTGAAGCACAACTCAAAGCGTCCTTAGCGGAAAAAGAAGTTTTGCTCCGGGAAATCCACCACCGAGTCAAAAATAATCTTAATATCATCTATAGTTTACTCGACATGCAATCTCGGCAAGTCAGCGATCCAGGTCTGAATGATTTATTACTCGATAGCCAAAAACGCCTCAAAACCATGGCTTTAATTCATGAGAAGCTCTATTGCTCGAAGAGTATCTCTCGCATTGATTTTGCTGAATACATCCATAGTTTGGTTCTCAGTATTTCCGCCTCCTATCGGATGCAATCAAATCAGATTAACTTAGAAATTGAAGCCGATCCCGTAGAACTAACTATAGAAACCGCCATTCCAACCGGTTTAATCATCAATGAATTAGTCACCAATGCCTTAAAACATGCCTTTCCAGGCGATCGAGAGGGAACCGTGTGGATTAAATTCCGTGAAATTAACCATGGACAACTGGATTTAAAGATCATTGATAATGGGATAGGACTATCCTCTGGGGTGAGTGGGCAACAATCCCCTTCCCTTGGAATGCGTTTAGTGTCTATTCTAGCCGATCAGTTAGATGCCGATCTTGAAGTGCAGAATAATAATGGAACAGGTTTTCACTTCAGATTTGAACAATGTTCTTAATCAGGGTATTGAAATATGAATAATTTTGCCAAGATTTTGATTGTTGAAGATGAGTTGATAGCGGCTCATAACTTAGCAGATAATCTTCAAGAATTAGGCTATGAAGTATCTGGCGTGGTTAAGACTGGAGAAGCGGCAATCAATCAGGTAATGAAAAATCCTCCAAGCTTGATTTTGATGGATATTAAGCTCCAAGGAAATATGAGTGGGATTGATGCGGCCCGTGCCCTACAAGATTATGATATCCCCATTATTTATTTAACCGCTTTTAGTGATGCTAAAACATTGGAAGATGCTACAGAAACTTTAACCTATGGATACCTGAATAAACCGGCTAAGTTAGAGGATATAAAATCAGCGATCGCTCTCTCTATCGCTAAACACAAAAAAGATCGAAACATTAAAATCCTTTGGCATGAAGAGAAAAAACTCAATGAGTTAAAATCTCATTTTGTATCCATGATTTCCCATGATTTGCGTGCCCCTTTAACTCATATCTTGGTTTCCCTTGAAATTCTTAGACAATATGGGGATGATTTGAACTTATCTCAAAAAAATAAGCAGTTCGATCGGATGCAAGTTGCCATTAAAAATATGACGTTGCAACTTGAAGAAATGCTAACGATTGATCAAGTTGAGTCTGGCAAGTTACCCTTAAATCCTACATCTATTGATATCGTTGAGTTGTGCAGAGAAAGATTGGATTACTTTGAGATCATGGCCGATCAAAAATGCTCCTTAGTATTTGAGTGCAATCGAGAATCTTTTTATCTTTATCTTGATGAAGATATTCTGGGGCATATTCTCAATAATTTATTGTCCAATGCGATTAAATATTCACCAGAAGGGGGGACAGTATGTATAACCTTAACCCCTCAACCCCATGCAATGCTGTTAGAAGTGAGCGATCAGGGTATTGGTATTCCGACGGAAGATCTGGAGAATCTTTACAGTCCTTTTGAACGAGCCAGTAATGTAGGTAAAATTAAGGGGACTGGTATTGGCTTGTATATTGTTAAACAAGCTATAGAATGTCACCAGGGCACGATTGAAGTTTCTAGTCAAGTGGGAGTGGGTACAACCTTTCGGATTAGGTTACCTTCTCTGATGAATCATTTTCATTAGAGCGACAGCCAATACAGTTAATAATGAATCATGATCATGCCCCTGGAGTTTGTTACCCTAAAGGGGTTGATTTAATCAACAAGTTACGATATACTACAAATGAAGTTGACTAAAGCTTGAGAGCTTTTCTAGTGGGGTTTCAGGAACTCAATGGGCAAAAATTCGTCGTCTCAACCCATGGCCAAAGGTTCGGCAATCTCCATGATGAACCGAACTGACATATCGGGAGAAAATATTCAATCCTAGATCTTAGAGACGGAAAAGGAGAGGAGATGACTTTCTTAAAACAAAGTTAAGTAAAAAAACTCAGTCTAATTGGGTGAAGAAAATTCACCTGAAAGGAGGAGGTATAACACCAGAGGTTTAACTTACTCTTAGAAATGAAGCAAGTTAGACAACAACCGGGAATTCACCCCATCCTTGAAAGATAAGTTACACGTTAGGGAATCTCCTAACGGAACCAGGGGTCAGAAGGTCGCTGAACTGATTGCTCCAGTCCAAGTTGTCAAGTTTTGGCGACGGATCGGGAACCCTAGGAATAGATATCCCCAATACAGATGTCCGGGAAACGTCTACGAAATTGAGTAGACGGTTTTTAAGCTCTCAAGTTTTCAGTATTAACCCCGATCATCACAACGACCTAATCCTAATGCCTAAAACCATGACCAAGACGCAAACCAACACCCAAACGAAGCTCCCCACCTATAAGGCAGATATGGTAAGGACATACCTGCATGAAATCGGTCGTATTCCTCTGTTAAGCCATGAGCAAGAGATTGTATTGGGTAAACAGGTTCAACAGATGATGCGGTTGATGAATGTTAAAGAGCAGCAAGAAGACCAACTCGATCGCCCCATCAGTGACGAGGAATGGGCTGATTTGGTGCAGCTCGATTCTCAAGAGTTGGATCGGATGGTCAAGCAAGGTCAACGAGCCAAACAAAAAATGATTGAAGCGAACTTGCGTCTGGTGGTGGCGATCGCCAAAAAATACCAGAAACGGAATATGGAGTTTCTGGATTTAATCCAAGAAGGAACCCTGGGACTCGAACGGGGAGTGGAAAAATTTGACCCCATGAGGGGCTATAAATTCTCTACTTACGCCTATTGGTGGATTCGTCAAGCCATTACGCGGGCGATCGCCCAACAAGGGCGAACCATTCGCCTACCGATCCACATCACGGAGAAACTCAACAAAATCAAAAAAATTCAACGAGAACTCTCCCAACAGTTTGGTCGCAGTGCGACTCCTACGGAAATCGGCCAAGCCTTAGACCTGAAACCGGCTCAAATCCGTGAATACCTCACCCTCTCCCGTCAACCCATCTCCCTAGATCTACGGGTGGGAGATAACCAAGATACGGAACTCCAAGAACTCTTGGAAGACGATGGTATTTCTCCGGAACACTATGCCACTCAAGAACTCCTGCGCCAAGACTTGCATCATCTGATCGCTGACCTCACACCTCAACAACAAGAGGTGTTGAACTTACGGTTTGGACTCACGGATGGTCATGAGTTATCTCTCTCTCAAGTCGGTCAGCGCATGAGTTTAAGTCGCGAGCGAGTCCGCCAACTGGAACGACAAGCCTTAACCTACTTACGTCGCCATCGGGGTCTGGTTCGTGAGTATTTAGCCAGCTAAGGGTTGGTTGTGTTGTCTCCAAAATCGAAGAAGCACCTGGCTTGAATGCCAAGAGATCCCACAGGTGCTTCTAACAGAATAAAAAATGCTGATTTATAAAATCGATTTTTCTGAGGAGGAAACTAGGGTGCTTGAATTTTTATCATCTCAGATGCAACGCTTAACTTCAACGTTGGTAAACTCTTCATCGGTGCTAACGCCTCTGATCGTTACCCTCATGGTCTCCTTGGGAAATGGCGCTCCGGCCTTGGCTCAAAATACGTCTAGCTCTCCTGAAAGTTCCCAGGCTGAAGCGATCGCTCAGTTTCCAGATGGGGTTTATTTTTATGGAGAATCTCCTCAACTGGATCAATTAGGTCAAGCCTATATGGTGTTTGAAACTCGTCAGCAGCAGCTTTTGGGCGCTTTTTATCTTCCCCATTCTTCCTTTGATTGTTTCTATGGACAGGTTGTCCAAAACCAACTCACTTTGACGGTGATTGATAGTTACGATCGCACTGCTCATGCTTATGCAATGGCTTTGGAACCTGTGGCGATCGCCTCTAGTCCAGGCTCTCCAAACCTCCAGTTTGAGCCAGAAGGCTTTCATCGAATTTCACCATTGAGGGATGCCGAGCGTGGGTATCTAGAAACTTGTCGCCAAGATTTAGGAAATAATTAACCCTTATTCCTGGGTTTCTGAAGTCTCTGGTGCTTCAGGTGCTTCAGGTACGGTCGTTGTCGGCTCTGGTGCAGGAACTGGAGTCGGTAAAGGCGTTAAACCGGGAATCCCTAAATCCAGATTCGGAGGTTCTGCTGGGGTAACTTCCGAGGCGTTCACCCCTGTGGGAAGCGTTGCCAATGCCACGCGATCGCCGCCCACAGACCGCATTAAATCTAAAATTTGGACAACATCTTCATAAAGAGCTGTTTTTGAGGCATACAGTACCATTAATCCCTGTGCATTCTGAATCTGATAGGCGAGTAAGCGCTGTCGCAATTGATCCCTGGGGACTAATTCCTGTTCAATATAGGTTTGACCCACCGTATCCACACTAACAATTAACATATCCTGCATTTGGGTGGTTCCGGTCTTGGCACTCGGCAAATCCACGGTAATCGCTTGCTGGCGGGTCAACCCCACGGCCGCTAAGATGAAAAAGGTCAAAATGCAGAAAATAACGTCAATGAGGGGAATAACTTCGATCCGCGCCTCTTCTGTTGGATTATCCCAGTTGATTTTCATGGTTTAGTATTATAGAGTTTTGAATCCTCTGGCTGCCATACACCACAACCCTATTCCCTACTTTCGTCCAGGTGTTCGGCAACGGTGTGATAGAGATCGAGGATATGGCGATCGTCTAGATAATAATAGACTTTTCGTCCCCGTTTTTGGTAACGGACAAGCCGGTGAGCGCGGAGGGTTCGCAGTTGATGGGAAACAGCAGATTCCGTTAACTCTAGGGTCGTGGCTAAATCGCACACGCACAATTCTTCCGTAGCTAATAAGGATAGGATTCTTAAGCGATTGGGGTCTCCGAGAATACTAAAGAATTCTGCCATTCTTTGAGCTTTCCGAGGATGCAGAAGATGAGACTCTAGATCTTGGCGGTGTTCTGTATCTAATTCCTGGTGGGGCGAGCAGTGAGGGGAGTCACCCGTTTTTAGGGAGGCAATGGACTGGGAGAGGTCAGGTTGGGATGGCATAGAGGGAGTAATGAAGTAATGAGTAAGTGAATAGACTATTCTTTGGCTCCTTATTCAAATTTAACAATCTCTGAACAAGTTTTCAAGATTTATGTGCTAATATATGAATGTCTATTCAGATATTCAGTAAAGGAGACAATCTGATGGTAACTGTGACCCAAATGAAATGTGCTTGTGAGTCTTGCCTGTGTGTTGTTGATGTGGAAACTGGGGTACAGAACAATGGCCAGGTTTATTGCAGTGAGGCTTGCGCCAATGGCCATCCTGACGGTTCAGGCTGCGGACATCACGGATGTGGGTGCAACAAATAAGTTGGATTGAAACCCAAAAAAGTCCGGGAAGATCTCACTTTCTTAATGAAGAGGGAGATCTCCCTCTTCATTAAGGAGCATCGGAACCATCCGCTTTCACGGAATCTTTGCGTAATGTGCGGGGAGTTTTTTCTAGATAATCGCTTTCCTCATCCGACCAATGTTGACGATACAATAGCTCTAGCTCACTTCCAGCGCGGCGAAAGAGCTTCACTTGCATAAAAATCAAGCCTTGAAATAAGCGATAAAAGGCAACAGCAGTAATTGCAATGACCAAACCCACAGCAGTACTAATTAAAGCTTCCCCAATCCCCAAGGTTACCCCACGGGTAGAAGACGTAGCTAAATCGCCAATACTAATAGAGCCTAAGGAATTAATTAATCCCAACACCGTTCCCAAGAGTCCCAACATAGGAGAGAGGGAAATAACTGCCTCTAGGATTTTATCTCCTCGGCGCATGGCAGCCAATTCATCATCGGCTGCTGCTTCCAAGGCTAACCGAAAGACCTCCGGATCGGGATTTCTCAGCCGTAAAGGAGCATAAAGAAATCGACCCACAGGTTGATCGCTAGTGCGTCGGGCAATTTCCGGTGCAGTTCTCCAGTCTTCCCGTGCAGCTTCGAGAATTTGCACAATCAATTCTTTTTCCTTGGTTAAGACCGTCCACCAAAACCATAACCGTTCAATAATAGTACTGAGGGCAAGTACGGATAAGAACAGTAATGGGCCAATGGTTAACCCCCCCTTCTCTAAAATTTCTGCGATCGTCATAGTTATCTGGTTTTCTGTGCCTAAACGCTGGGTAATGGATCGGTGTTCTTCGATTGTCTTACATTTTAGGATGTTCGGAGTTTATTATCAGGTTTTCCCTTGCAGTCGAGCTAGGTGGGGAAATCCTTACCCGCATTTTAGATAAGAGTTTGCCACAATGGAGGCAATGAGAGAAAGAGATTCTATGAGTAACCCAATTCAATCCCTGTACACCTGGTATCGGAATATGATTCGTAATCCCCAGTATCGCTGGTGGATTATTTTGGGGACGTTAGTTTATATTTTTAGCCCCCTAGATATTTCCCCGGATATACTTCCGATCGCTGGTCAAATTGATGATGTGGCAGTCATGGTCATTTTGCTTTCGGAGGTCTCCCAACTAATTTTAGACCGAGTGAAAGCACAACAGCCATCAACGCCCACCTCCCCCAGTAGTGAAACGACTTCCAAAAACACAGTTGATGTGGATGCCGTTTCCCTAGATTAGGCAGGGAGTCGAGAGACATAGAGACGCGGGGACGTGGAAATGGCCTATTATTCCTTGTTACTTGGGATTAGAAATCGGTAACACCTCCAAACCCGGTACTGGAGTAACAGACTCTGGTACATCAAGTACCGGAGGAGCCGGTTCTGGGGTATAAACGGGAGGAGCTAGACGCGCTTCCCAAGACCTAATTTGGGATTGAGCGCTGGAATAGAGACTATGGCTAGGGGGAATTTTAACGGCAATGGCGATCGCCCCTGGCAGATCGTAACTGGATCGCGCTTGTGCTAAACTCAGCAATTCTTGCCCCCAACGATTGATTTCCTGTTCAGCACTCGAACGTAAAGGATGTTCCCAAGGGATTTGTTCAGCTCGATTGATAGCTGCAACTAAATCTTCTGGCGAACCCTTAGCCGCTATTTGTTGAGCCGTTTGTAGATTATCCTGTCCCCTCATTTCCCATCGCCAATCCTCAATTAAACCATTAGCTTCATCAGAAAGAGCGCGACCGGGAGAAATTTGGCTGGCTGAGGCGATCGCCCCGCTTAGATCGCCCAAATTGGCATAATTTCGCGCTTGATCCAGATACGGTCTATCTTCCAGACGCTCTAACTGATCCGCCCACAGACGAATTTTCTCCTGAGCTTGGGGATACAACGCCCGTCCAGAGCCAATCCGTCGGGCCTCATTAATGGCAGATTGTAAAGAGAGAGCATCACCCGCAAAGGCCAAACTTTGGGCATTATTTAAATAGGGCCGATCTTCAATCCGCTCCACTTGGTCTTGCCAACGGTCAACTTTCTCTTGGGCTTGAGTATAGAGAGTGCGACCGGGACTAATCATACTCGCTTCCTGAATAGCCGATCGCAAATCCTCCAGGGTTCCGCCTATGGCCAAAGATTCAGCCCGATTCAAATACGGCCGATCTTCAATCGTTTGGATTTCAGTATTCCAGGTATTCAGCAAAGTTGAGGCTTCCTGATAGCGGGGATTATTGCTAGAGATTAAGGACACTTCTGCCACCGCTTTGGCCAAATCATCCACCCCACCACCACGAGCCATATTACGAGCTTTTTCCAATCGAGCCACATCTTCAATTTCCCGTTCCCATCGAGAAATTAGATTTTGAGCTTTGCCATAGAGAGGTCGTTTAATATCAATCTGTTTCGCTTGAGTAATCCCTTTTTCTAATCCTGAAACGGTATTACTCCAGGTAGATTGATGAGCCTTAGCCAAAACCGTAAAATCTTCCACCTGTTTCTCCATTTGGGCAGTAGCCGGAATTCTTTGTACAATAGAGATCGCGCCTTGGGCATCTTGCTCCTCTAACTGCTCTTCAGCCACCTCCATCATCTGGCCCCCCACTTTACGGATCAGATTTTGAGCCTCTCCATACAAATAACTCGACTTCTCAACCTTTTCCATTAACTCAATCGCCTTGAGCAAATCCTCCACCGTTCCTAACTCTGCCAAATCTTCTGCCTCGGCCAACGTTTTACCATCTTGACGAGACATTTGGATCAATTGCGTCAATTCTTGATAGCGGTTTTCTGACCAATAAACATTATCGATCTTGAGCAATTGTGTCGCTTGGCGGAAGGCCTGAGTCCATTGCCGTTTGCGGATTAAATTTTCTGTTTCTGCATAAATCTCTTCCGCCTTATCCCACATTCCCCGCCAGCGTTGCAGCCGATTATTGACCAAATCGGCTGCTGTGGTATCACTGGGAATATTTTGCGCTGTAGCGATCGCCTCTTGCAACTTACCTTGTTCAAACAGCATATCCCCCAAAACCAGCATATTTTCTGCCCAATCCTCAATCGATTGATTAATCCGAGGTCGTAAGGGATGATTCATCGGCAACGCATTGACAATTTCAATCGCCTCTAAATACCCTTCTCCTGTCTGCTCTTGAGCTGCTAATTCTGCACAATGCAACCGTAGAGAAGCGGAAGCCGTTGCCCATTGAACCTGGTCACAGTTGGGTAACTTCGGCAGTTTTACCAAAGTCAACATACTTAAAAAACCTAAACCTCCTGGCACAAGAACGATCAGGGCAATCCAGAATAACCAGGATTGAGGGCCGATATTCTGAACCTTGAAATTGGGGTCGGGGGTATGGGATGGAGAATTCATAGGGCCAGTTTGGGAAACTTGCTATATTATGGGGGCAATGCAGGCGATCGCCAATCAACAAAGCAAAAATAGCGCTTTGAGCTAGGCAAAAGGCAAAAGGTAAAAGATTATCGGGCTAGGTTTGAGACTTGAAGAAAAGTCCTAAGAACCTTGGCGGTTCCGATAATTGGTCTTCTTATCCTACCGTTGTCGTTCAGAAACGCCAACCGATCGAGCCTGAATAAAACTTCGGGTTGGCTTCTCTAAGAACCGGTATTACTTTGTAAATCTTCAATCAATTCTGCCAACTGATCGGAATTAATGTGATAGACTTCCTGACAAAATTCACAAGTGGCTTCTGCACCCTCATCTTTTTCGATCATATCTTGTAGTTCTTCCTGTCCTAGTAACTTCAACGCTCCTAAGACCCGATTCACCGAACAGGGACAATAAAACTGCACCATCTGAGTTTCTGGAAAAATGTGCAGATCGAAATCCCCCAACAAATCCTGAAAAATTTCTGGCAGCGTTTTATGGGCCCGGAGCAGAGGAGTAAACCCAGATAACTGAGATACACGAGATTCTAAAGCACTCACCAGCTCTTCGTCTTCGGCTGCTTTCGGCAAAACTTGCAGCAAAAGTCCCCCAGCCGCTTGTACTCCATCGGCATCTACAAAGACCCCTAGGATGAGAGCCGAAGGAGTTTGTTCAGAAGTGGCCAGATAATGGGTTAAATCCTCACCAATTTCTCCAGAGACTAATTCTACGGTGGTGGAATAGGGATAACCATAGCCCACATCTCGCACCACATATAAATAGCCTTCCCTACCGACTGCTCCTCCAACATCCAGTTTTCCTTTCTCATTGGGGGGTAGCTCGACACTGGGATGGTGGACGTAACCGCGCACCGTACCATCTAAACCCGCATCGACTAAAATCGAACCTAAAGGACCATTCCCATTCACCTTAATCGTTACTCTCGATCCCGGTCTTTTCATGCTAGAGGCAAATAATAATCCTCCCGCCATGGTGCGTCCGAGCGCTGCTGTCGCCACATAGGACAGGTTATGTCGTTGACGAGCCTCATCCGTGAGGCGAGTAGTAATTACGCCCACTGCTCGAATACCACCCTCGGCTGCCGTTGCCCGAATTAACTGGTCTACCATAAAACCCCTTACATTTCTTTACACTTTCCTTATTCTAAACAGGGAAGTGAACTTTACATCAGTGACAAATCTCTCTGGCATACTGGAGAAGGGAACTCTTGCAATTGAGATTGATAGGTATGTTTGGGACATTTCAATCGAGTCAGTTACGGATAGAAGTTGAGGCTTCTGAAGCTAAGATTCGTCAGAGTCTGTTGTATCCCGATCGCCTGCGTCAGTGGTTATGGCCGCAAACGTTATCGGAGGGGTTACCAGAACTATTGAGTGCTGGAGTTACGTTTACGAGTAGGATAGGGCCGGTGGCAATCGCCCATCAAGTTGACTTGGCTGGCGATCGGCACTTACGCTTACTCCTAAGTCATGGCATTGACGGCTTCCATGAATGGATGTGGGGCGACGGATGGATACAGTCCCGACTTGAAGGAGTGACTTTACTACCGCTCAACTTAGGTCAAACCCTCAGTTTACTCCGACTCAAACAATTTTTAACCCAACCTGATGAATCCTGATATCTGCCAAAGAGGTTCATCACAATCCCGAACAAGAGGTGATTGTACAATTGATTGTCCTTGGTTTTCACGACCCAAATGCACGGAAATTTACAAAATTTGCCGTTAATTAACAACTCTCTATTCCCTATTCCCTATTCCCTATTCCCTAACCATGCTACCTGTTGCCGAAGCTGAACGCTTAATTCTCGATCGCATTTATCCCCTCAACCCCGAAACTGAGTCTCAAATGGTCACCCTGGATAAAGCCAGGGGGCGCGTACTGTCTCGTCCAGTCACCAGTAGTCTCGATTTTCCCCATTGGGACAACTCAGCCATGGATGGCTACGCTGTTCGCTATCTGGATGTGCGCGAGTGTTCCCCAGAAAATCCGGCAGTTCTGGAAGTTGTGGGAGAAGTGCCGGCCGGTACAGTGCCTGATTTCACTCTACAGCGAGGACAAGCCGTCCGCATTTTTACGGGAGCGATGATTCCCAATGGTGCAGATACCATCGTCATGCAGGAAAACACTCAGCTACAGAACCAAAAAGTGTCGGTTTTGAGGGCTACTAAATCCGGAGAATTTATCCGCAAACAAGGGAGCTTTTATCAAGCGGGTAATATCTTGCTGCAATCAGGAATGCTCGTCAATATGCCCGAAGTTGCCATTTTAGCGGCTGCCCAATGTAACCAAGTTAGCGTTTATCGTCGTCTGAGAGTTGCAATTTTTGCTACAGGAAATGAATTGGTTCCTTGCGATCGCCCCTTAGCACCCGGTCAAATTGTAGACTCTAATCAGTATGCTCTTGCTGCCGGGATTGCCCAAATGGGAGGCATTCCGCATTGTTTTGGCATTATTCCCGATGACCCAGAGGCGACTCAAAAAGCGATTTCTGGAGCCTTATCCATGGTGGATGTAATCATTTCTTCCGGGGGAGTTTCTGTCGGAGAATATGATTATATTGACCGAATTTTGAAAGAATTAGGCGCAACGCTCCATGTGACAAAAGTAAAGATAAAACCCGGTAAACCCTTAACCTTTGCCACATTTATCGAAAGCTCAATTCCCAGTTGTTTATATTATTTTGGTTTACCGGGAAATCCAGTTTCGGCATTAGTTTGCTTTTGGAGATTTGTACAACCGGCTCTGAAAAAGCTATCCGGTTATAGCCGTGGATGGCAACCGAAATTTGTCCTAGCCCAAAATCGCTGCTTATTACGTGGAGGCCCCAGAGAAACCTATGTTTGGGGAAATTTAGCTTATACTCCCCAAGGCTGTGAGTTCGATTTAGCTCCAGGTTTGCAAATTTCCGCTAATTTAATTAATTTAGCTGGAACCACCGGGTTTGCTGTAATTCCCGCAGGAAAAGATCGGATTCATCCAGGAGAATGGGTGCAAGTTTTAACAATTTAGGACTCAAAACTGGAGTGGTCTGCGGCTTGATTTTCCGGCCAATAGTTGATATCTAGGGTTTCGGTTATGGAAAACAGACACAGTTCTGGAAAATCATCCCTGTTGATTCCGGTTTCAATCGCAGCTCGCTGGCGTGCTTTTGCATAACAATCCTCAAAAATTTGGTTAAAATATTTTTTAGGCTGGGGCTATCTCGAAAGGCTTTATGAATGCGATCGCGATGTTCGTAAATGGTATAGCCCCAGCTATTGGTCTGTTTTTCAGTTTGATATTGGTATTTGAGTACGTGCATCAGCAGGATTTCCAGGTTACTCTCGATCTCCCATTTCTCACTTTTCCCCATATCTTCGAGTTCTTCTGCTAGATGCTCTAGATCGATGCGATCGAGTTGGCGATCTCGTAACAACTGTGATGTAGTTTCTAGCCACAGGTAATAGTTGCGATTGTAGAGATCGGGGAGGAGAGAGCGATCTCTTAAGGCTTCCATAACCCTTGTACTGTTGCATTTTCTGCTACTCTAGCATAGTCCGAGGCTGATGAAATCATTATCGAGTCCTCCCCAGATGTTACAGCGCAAAGCGCTGTTATGAAACACAAGCTTGAATCCTCTCTCTCCATGTACCACAACCCTATTCCCTATTCCCCAGCGCAAAGCGCTGTATCTGCACCGATTCCGCCTAAAATGACATCGTTTCCTTGGTGTCCATAGAGTTCATCACTGCCTGCATTACTAGCAATAATATTTGCCCCCGCTAGTCCCCAAACAATATCATTTTCCTGGGTTTCAACGATTATGTCATTTTCTTGTGTCCCGAAGCGAATCATCAGTCTAGTCTCTCGATCGGTAGATGTTTAGCCCTTGCAGTGCGGGAGTTAGAGGAGAAAAAGAGGTGAAATCAGATGGATTCTGATTTCAGTTCCTCTTGCATTTATGTCTTCGTGTCTCCATACTAACTTATCTATTTTAGCTAACAAAAACTGTTTTGAAGATTAAAAGAAATTAATGATTTATTGTGTGTTTTTTGGGCAATTTACTAACAATATCAGATTGAAGGGCAAAAACTGACTCAGTTTGACTCATTTTTTGAAAGTGGATCGATTGCCAGTTGCCTCCTACCCCGAAAATGTAAATTTATGTAACAATTTCGCTCAAAGCGCATAAAAATCGAGCTTAAAAACTGAGAACCCTATAGAGAGGTCATGCACTTCTCTAGTTGTTGCAATCGCAAGATAGGGTTATGGCAGATACACTCACAGCCTCCAAAGCCGGACTAGACAACGTTTATAGAGCTATTCGCCAAAAAGGATGGACAAAAACTCAAACCGCTCTCTGGTGGCATGATGCTCAAACATCGCAAGCAACCCTACGCAGGTTTTGGCGTAGGATTCCCATTGATCGACATGCATTTCAAAAGATTTGTCAGGTTGCGGGAGTAGCCTGGGAGAGCGTCACGGAAATTGAATCGTCTTCAAGCTCACCAGAAGAAAACAAGAATAAAGACCTCTTAAGGGATTTGAGCCTCATTGATTGCATGGTGATCCTATTGCTCCTGAGAACCTAACCCTGACGATCTGGTAATACAATGGAATATCTCAATCTGGTTTCTAGGAGGTTTTTCTCGTTTTGACAGATGCTTGTTCTCAAGATTCCGGCTCTGAAAACCACGTTTCCTCTCCCGAACAACCTCAGCGATCGCCCAAATTCGGAGATCGCTTCAAAGCCTTGTCCTCTAAAGTATCTCAGGCAATGGGCTTTGAATGGATGTACTTTCATCTCAACTATGCCGACTGTGTAGAACTCTATGCACCAGAGACTCTAGTTGCTACTTATGTCAACGATCACTCGAGTTGGTTTACTCGGTGTGCCCTACCGATGAAAGCGATCTCTATCGGCGACAATGCCTATGATTTACTCATTGGTCGCTATGGAGCGCTTCAATTTGAAGTTGAAGTTAGAATAGGACTCGAACTGATTCCCTGTGATGAAACAGGAGTTTATCGCATTTGTAGCATTGAACTCCCCAATTATACGCCCCCAGGTTATCAAGTAAACTTCCACGGACAATTTTATCTGGCCGAAATTCCCTGTTGTCCTACCCCAGAATATTTCCAGGAACTGCAAAGCTATCTCATCCTTCCCTCACCTCTACCGGAAGTGATGACACGCTGGGAATGGAGTCTAGATCTAACAGTAGGCGTAAGATTTCCCCAGTTTATCCATCGCTTACCCCAATCTTTGATCCAAACGACTAGCGATCGCCTCCTGCAACAAATTGTCCGCGAAGTTTCTCGCCGTTTGGCGAAAAAAGTACAACAAGACTTTCATAAAACCCTAGCCAATTAGGGAATAGGCAATAGGGAGTAGGGAGTAAAGAATAAGTGATTTCCCGGTGTCTGCAGTGTCTGGAGTGTCTCCCAATCCCCTTATTCCCCCACGCCCCCATTCCCTCACCCCTACCCCAACCTTACCATCCTCTGTCAGAATAGATTAGAAACGCGACTATTGTTTGCTCTTCCGGCTATGGCCTACTGCTTAAACCCCAATTGCAACCACCCCGAAAATCCACAGAATGCAGGGGTTTGTCAAAACTGTGGAAAACCCTTAACAGAGCTGCTTAGGGGTCGATATCGAGTTCTCAAACCCCTGGGACGGGGGGGAATGGGTCGTACCTATCTCGCGGTTGATGAAGACAAACTTCGCAGCTTCTGCGTGATTAAACAATTTTCTCCCCAAATTCAAACGACAGGAGAACGACGGGACAAATCGGTGCAAAAGTCCACGGATTTGTTTTACCAAGAAGCCATGCGGTTGCATGAATTGGGAGAACATCCACAAATTCCCACCCTATTAGCCTATTTTGAACATCAGGAACAGTTGTATTTAGTTCAACAGCTTATTCGTGGCCCCACCCTATGGCAAGAGTTAAGGCATCAAGGGGCATTTAGTGAGAAGCAAATCTGGGATATTCTCGAACAATTATTACCGGTTTTAGGGTATATACACGGCTATAAAGTGGTGCATCGGGATATTAAACCCACGAATATTATTCGCCGTAAACAAGACAAAGCACTGGTGTTAATTGATTTTGGCATTGCCAAACAGTTAACGGCCACTGGAATGGCCAGAGTCGGTACAAAAATTGGGACAGAAGGGTATGCTCCTATAGAACAAATCCGCAGTGGTCGCGCCTATCCGGCCAGTGATTTGTATAGTTTGGGGGTGACTTGTATTCATTTGCTGACGGGGTTATCGCCTGATGAATTATTCGATCCGTTAACGGGGAATTGGCTATGGCGAGAAACACTCAAAGAACAAGAGATTGTAATTAGCGATCGCCTGGGACAAATTTTAGATAAACTGCTCAAAGATATTGTCAGCGATCGCTATCAGTCAGCCCAAGCTGTGATTGCCGATATGAACCCTGTGCCGAGTCCCCCCAATGTGATTGTACCGGAAGGGTATTTAATCTCTCCTCCTGCAGTTCAAGATTGGCATTGTGTCCATACCCTCCATCACCATAGTGGTAAAATTCAGGATTTAGCTATCCATCCCCAAGGCAATCTTTTAGCCAGTTCCAGTGAAGATAAAACCCTCTGTTTGTGGCGGATGAGCGGGCAAAAATTAGAGAAGGTTTCTCTGCTGTCTACCTTAACGGGTCATGAGGCTTCTGTGGGAGCTGTTGCTATCCATCCTGAAGGGGAATTATTAGTCAGTGGGAGTCATGATAAGCGGATTTTATTTTGGCGTTTACCAGAGTCTATTGATAAACAAATTGTTCACACCCAACCAATTTTGGTTTTAAACGATCATCGTGATTGGGTAAATACTCTGGTGTTTAGTCCCAGTGGCAGTTTATTAGCTAGTGGCTCAAACGATAAAA
Source organism: Cyanobacteria bacterium UBA2566 (assembly GCA_002340255.1). Lineage (GTDB taxonomy): Bacteria > Cyanobacteriota > Cyanobacteriia > Cyanobacteriales > Desertifilaceae > Roseofilum. The sequence continues at coordinate 7,931 of DDLS01000174.1, read as the reverse complement.
CCGTACGAGTGCGACAGTTAGCCGTGACTCCAGATGGCGAATGGGAACAATTACTTTTGTTAACCTTAACCAGTCATACGGATGCCGTAAATGCCTTAGCATTTAGTGCTGATGGTCGCTGGTTAGCCAGTGGAGGAGAAGACCGAGTGGTGAAGGTTTGGAATGTGGAAACGGGAACGCTCCATTTAAATTTACCGCGCCATGCGCAACGGATTAATGCGTTAGCGTTTAGTCCCCGTAATCGGATTTTGGCCAGTGGTAGTGATGATGGTACGATTCGGATTTGGGATTCACTCAAGGGTCATCAAATTCGCACGTTAACTGAACATGGCGATTCTATTTTTGGCTTAGTGTTTAGTCCTGATGGTCAGGTATTGTTGAGTAGTAGTCGCGATCGCACCATCAAAATCTGGGACTTAGAGAACTGGAAGTCCATCTCTACCTTAGACGATCACTCCTGGTGGGTGAGGGCGATCGCCTTAAGCCAAGATGGTTTAACCTTAGTTACCGGTAGTGGTGATGCCACCATTAAAATTTGGCGTTGGATGTGAGGGTTATCCTTCATCCATTACTGCTGGAAAACTTGGTATTGATCAGGATAGCCGCTTGAGTGCGATCGCGGATATTAAGCCGACTCAAAATATTGGCTACATGGTTTTTCACCGTGCGCTCAGAAATATACAAGGTTTTGGCAATTTCCCGATTACTATAACCCGCACCAATGAGCTTCAAAACCTCCTGCTCCCTTGGGGTTAACAGTTGTAACTCTGGTGGTGCAGAATTCACCTCTGGTTCGGGTTGACTGGTAAGCATTTTTTCTAATAATCCTGGCCCCAAATGGGTATAACCTTTATGAACCGATCGAATGGCTTCGGCTAAATCTTCTGAGGGCGTATCCTTTAATAAATAGCCCTTCGCACCGTAAAGCACAGCTTGGGTGACATATTCATCATCATCAAAGGTGGTTAAGACCAAAACTTTAATGTGGGGACACTGCTCTTGCAACGCTTTAGTCGCAGCAACCCCGTCCATAACCGGCATCCGTACATCCATTAAAACGACATCCGGTTGTAAAGATAGGGATCGTTCAACGGCAACTTTGCCATTTTCAGCAGCTCCAATTACGTCTAGATCGGGTTTGGTTTGCAGGAGACTCGATAATCCTTCTCTGACTAAGCTTTGATCGTCTACTAATAATATTTTGATCATGAAAAAATAGGGATTAAAACTCGACAATTACGGGAGTATGATCGCTCGGTTTAGGCAAGTGTCGAGGGGCGATATCAATGATACATTTTGAAGCTCGATCGCCTAACGGAGCCGATAAATAGTGATGATCGATACGCCAACCTCGCTGACGCTTAAAGGAATTTTGGCGATAATCCCACCAAGTATATTGACCTTTTTCTTGGTTGAATTTCCGGAAAGCGTCGGCTAATCCTAACTTGAGAATGCGTTGCAAGGCTTCCCTTTCTTTGGCAGTCGTTCCGGTTTTTTGGCTATTGGGGGAAACATCAAAATGCACATCCCGATCTTCCGGAACAATGTTAAAATCGCCACTAATACACACACCTTGGGGATGGCGCTTGAGGAGAATATCAAGATAATCTTGTAGAAGCGAGAGCCAATCTAATTTATAGAAATATTTATTACTTTCAAAGTCGCCACCATTGGGCACATAAACTGTGATAATGCGGATATTGTCTAAAACTCCGGTAATTAAACGCTTTTGCTCGTCGAATTCCCCCACCCGATCTGCGCCTAAAATGGGGCTAAAGCCAGTGGTAACCTCTGATAGGGGCGATCGCGTAATCAGGGCTACGCCATTATAAGCCTTTTGCCCAGAGACATAAACATGATATCCAGCCTCTTCAAAGGGCGATCGCGGAAATAGATCGTCAATTACCTTAGTTTCCTGCAACCCCAACACATCCACTGGGTTATCTCGCAGCCAATTCAGAACAATATCTAGTCGGGTACGAATCGAGTTAACATTCCAAGTGGCAATTTTCATTCACTGTAGCGCTTCGCGCTGGTAATGGGTAATAGGGGGAGAAGACGATCCTCTCAAATTGTAACTGAATGAGGGATAGAAGAATGCTCTCCTACGGATTAAAATAAACGGAAAACAAATGCTTAAACCTCATGCCTGAAACCCAATCGGAAGCCAAAAATGTATTCGGTGAACCGTTACAACCCTGTTGTACTGACCCCATGACGGGATATTATCGCACCGGATATTGCGAAACCGGGCCCGGAGATTTCGGTCTGCATGTAGTTTGTGCCCAAGTAACCGAAGAATTTTTAGCCTATACTCGCGAACAGGGAAACGACTTAAGTACCCCCGTACCAGTGTATCAATTTCCCGGACTCAAAAGTGGCGATCGCTGGTGTTTATGTGCCTCCCGTTGGAAAGAAGCCCTCGAAGCTGGCGTTGCCCCTCCTGTTGTTCTATCTGCTACCCATCTCAATACCTTAGCCGCGATTCCCTTAGAACTGCTGAAAGACCATGCGATCGACCCAGAAGAGTAACCCTGAATGTAAGGTAGAATTATGGAGAAACTTCACGTTTGGGTCTCTCGTAGATTGTGGCTTTTGACAACACCTGTAAATTCCTGGCAACCCAAAACCCAATCAGTTTTGTCCGTTTGCTGCTTCCCCAAGTCAATACCAGTAATGTGCAAGTGATTAAAACTGAACTCTCTACTGAACCGGTTCGTGCTGACTCCTTAATCTTACTCAAAGCAGCCGATACGATCCTCCATCTGGAATTTGAGCGCATTCCTAAAGCTGACCCACCCTTAGCAGAGCGGATGATCGACTATTGGTTAAGGCTTTATCGCAAATATCACTGTACCATTGAACAAGTCGTCATTTTCCTCAAACAAACCACCTCACCTGAAGTTTATGTCGATCGCTTCCAAGTCCAAAATACCCTTCACAAATATCGTGTCCTCCGTCTGTGGGAACAAGATCCTACTCCCTTCCTCAGTGATGCTGCTCTTCTCCCTTTAGCCCCTCTGACTCGTAGCAATGCGCCGCGAGATCTGCTACAACAGGTAGCAGAGGCCACGCGCAAAATTCCTGACCCCAATCAACGCAAAGAAATCATCGCCTGTACTGCTATTATGTCTGGACTCATTCACAACCCGGAAATTATTCAAGACCTCTTCCGCGAAGATTTGCTAGAAGACTCTTCTTTCTATCAATTTATCCTGCAAAAAGGAATGAAGGAAGGGGTTAAACAAGGTCGCCAAGAAGGTCGCCAGGAAGCGGTCTTAATGATGTTACGCCAGAAAATTGGCACGATCGCAGCAGAGACGGAAGAAAAAATTTATGATCTTTCATTTACCCAACTCCAAGGGTTAATGGAAGCGATGCCTAACTTCCAACAACAGCAGGACTTAACTGAATGGCTCGCTAGTCTACCCCAATGACCGTTGATGAAGCTTAACTTGGGTGGAAACCATTTTGGACTATGAAGCGTTGACTCAAGTCCAAGAAATTGTCTTTCGGCAATCTTGGGAAGGTAAATCTTACAGTAAAATTGCCCAGGATACGGGCTACGATCCCGATTATATCAAGGATGTGGGCGCTAAACTGTGGAAGCGACTCTCTCAAGAGTTAGGGGAGCGGGTTAAAAAAGATAATTTGAAGGCGGTTATTCGTCGCTATCTGAACCATCATAAAGTGAATATTCAGCGCAATTTGGTGATTGAGGTTAACTTGAGTGGTGCGGATCTCAGTGGAGCGAATTTAGCTGGCTCTCGTTTGGTCGCTAATTTAATTGAACCTGCGGTTACAGATTCTTCCTCGGATATTCATTCCTTGACCTATTCACAAGATGCCGTTATTCGCTGGCAAAATCTAACCTGTCATTGCTCCATTGTCGCCACACTTGCAGAAATTCTTGAAGCTCGCAACATTAATTTTCTGGTCAGTCCCCAATTCCGTCTGACGATAGGCAATAGTCGGAAAAGTTATATTTTTGATCTCCTGGTGCAGCATCACGATAAATCTGGCTTACTCATTGTGCAGTCAAAAGAGTTAGCCATTCCAGAATTAAGTGATTTGGAATGCCTTCCGGGTATCGATCTGATCCGCATTTATGACCAGCCACAGTGTGCGAGTGAACCCGTCGCTGTAATTGACCAATTTTTAGAGGAATTCTAAACCGGCTCAGATCATTGAGGAGAGAAACATCACTCTTCTGGGTTATCTGGCTCTTGTGCTGATGTAGCCATTTCATCCACTACGGTTTGGAAAGAGGGCAAAGATTCGGCTGTTACAGCTTGAGTCAACAGTTCTGCCAGCACTTCCAAGTTGGCTCTCGCCCTCACTTGCTCTTTTAACTCGGCTGGAACCTCCACAAAACGGACTGCCAAGATACGAAGGATAGCTTCTTGTTGCCCCTCAGCGCGTCCTTCTTCGCGTCCTTCTTCGCGTCCTTTCTCAATTCCAAAGCGTTCAACACTGGTAATGTAAGGCATGACTTTCTCCTTCTCTAAGGTTTCCATTTCTGCCCATAACCGCCGCTCTTCTGGTTCTGGAAGTTCCATCAGCCAGTCGATGAGCCGAAATAGCTCTACTATATCCTGGCGGGATAATCCTCGTTCATAGAGGCTTTTGACTAACCTAAGTTTGTTTGGATAGCCATTTTCTGGGTTTTCACCCATGGCTTGAGCGGCTCTATGAGCTTGAACTATGGCCGCAAAGGGGTTTGGGTCACTCTCTAGTTCACTGATATTGTAGTCTAGAAGCTTGACTATGGGAAAGTTTAAGCTCGACTTGCATCCCCACAGTTTTCGTTTGTAGCGATGGGGTCTCCAGGAGGAGCGCTCGTCGGCTAAGACAGCTAAACTGACGACTTGGCGACGATAGGTGTCGAAGAGCCTAGAGTTGTAAATATACATGCGCTCGGCAAATTCTGATTGGGGCTGAGATTGGACTTCGATGTGGAGTAAAACCCAGGTTTCTTGTCCATTATGTTGCCAAACTTGAACGAGTTTATCCGCTTCTCGTCGCCCAGTTTCGGTTTCCCGCTTGATTTTCTGGAGTTCGGTGTCGAGGAATTGAAATCCTCGACTCCAGTCGATGTCTGTGGCAATGTTGGGGAAGAAGAAGCGCATAAATTCGGGAAAGTAGAGGGAGATGGCTTCTTTCCAAGGAGAGTCATAATCGGTCATTGCTATACTGATCCAATCTATTTACTGATCCAGAAGCTTAACCCATGACTTGGGACGTTTTCCCTACTGCTCAGAAACCAAACGACATGGTAGCTTAGATAGCAGGCCGTTTTAATTCATCTAAAGCCTATGGTGACTGATACAGGCGATCGCACAACTCTCACACTCAGTGTGGCAGACCGACTCAATTTTTTAACCAAGCTGGTCATCTTCCAAGATCTCGCTCAAACGGAGTTCATAGAACAGTTAGCGACTCATTTAGAAGAGGTGCAGTTTCCCGCAGACCATACCATTTTTGCTCAGGGCGATCGCGGCGATTTACTCTATATTCTCTTTTCTGGTCGGGTCAAAGTCCATTTTGATGACGTGCAACTGGCAGAACTGACCCCTGGATCTTATTTTGGTGAAATGGCGATCTTTGAATCCCGGCCGCGATCGGCCTCTGTAACAACCCTAGAACCTTGTCAATGTCTGGTCTTAACCCAAGAACAAGTTTATCGAGCCATTAAAGAACGACCCAAAGTAGCCATCCAAATGATTAATGTTCTCTGCCAACGGGTGCGTAAACTCAATCGCCTCTTTGGGGCATCGGAAGACTTATTTTATCACCAGGTACAACAGCAAGTTTTATCATGATCTCTACACAATCTCTGGAACGGCTTAAAGATATCCCCATCTTTGGCAATATTAAAGCTGAAGATGATGGTTTTTTAGCAGAAATTGCCAATCAATTGGGAGAAATCGAATTTCCTGCCGGTCACACCATCTTCCGTCAAGATGAAATCGGTTCCTATCTCTATATTCTCCTCTCTGGAGAAGTAGAAGTCCATATCGGCGGACTGAGGTTAGCCCATTTCAAACCGGGGGACTATTTTGGAGAAATGTCAGTTTTAGATTCCCAATCTCATTCGGCTTCTGTCACTACCCTAGAAGAGTGTAAATGTTTGGTTTTATCCCAAGAAAATCTCTATAAATCTATTGAAAAATATCCGGAATTGGGATTAAATATTATTCGCCTATTGTGTCAGAGAGTCCGCACTCTAAATCATCATATTACGGCTTGGTTAAGAGGGTTGTTAACTGTTGCTTGGGCTGATGGCGAATATAATCCAGAGGAACAAGAGCTGATTGCTGAGTTAATTAAAGACGAGTTGGGCACTAATCTAAATTTAGGCTCCCTGAAACCCATTACTGGGGAAGAATTGGCAGCGGTTTTAGGACGTGAAACCTCAGTAGCAGAGAATTTTCTGCGGACTGGGGTGATTATGGCCTTGGCGAATGGAACCTATTCGGAAGAGGAAGACCAGGTATTACAAGAGTATTGCGCGGCACTAGAACCCTCGAATGAAGTATTAGATGCTCTCAAGTTTTTATTGATTACATCCGAAAACTTGCCCGAACAAAAACGCCAAGCGCTAATTGAAAAGTTGCAAAAAACTTTTCCAGACGGTGATGTTTTACATCCGGTACGGGATTGGTTAGATGGTTTAGATATTAATACACCTTATATGGCACGATTCCTCTGTAAAATGATCCCGCCTCAATGTCCGTTTGAACGGGATATTAAGCTGTTCGGGCATAAAATTGTTCATATTCCCCCCATGTGTAAGTTAAATCCTCTGTATGAGCAGTTGGTGGGGTTACGTTTCCGCGCTCTGTCTTATCTGGCAGATGATTGTAAGGAGGATATTTCTCGGTATATTTAACCTGAGTTGAGGTAAATAATTTTTAAAAACAACCAACTTTTTATATAGGTTGGTTAAACTAGAGACAAAGAAAACCGAGGACATTAACGAATGGCCAACCAAATCGAACAGAAACAAGATGATGACGTACAGCTTGTTCCAGTTTTTACTAGCCTGACTATCCAAAAACTGGTGAAAACAAACCTTAAACATCTACAGGATTTACCCGAATTCCCAGGTATTTACTTCGCGGTTGATAGCGGGTATCGCGTTCATTACATTGGAATAAGCACAACCCACCTATCCGAACAGTTGCAAAATCATGATAAATTAGTGGACTTCAAGCGATCAAATGTTCAATATATTGCTTATATGACATGGTTTAATAATGAAGATTTAGAAAATATGGCAGCTCAAGCAATTTCCTACTTTAACCCTCCCCTAAATAGCAACAAAATTGACTTAACACCCATCGTCGATCTGGTAATTAACGGACTCGATTTATTAGAGCGTTATGCAGAATTAAAACGGCAAAAAAAAGCAATTGAGCTTGAGCTTGAGGTGTATAAACCCAATGTCCTGTCTATTATCCAAGCGGCCGGAGGAAAGATTCAAGGAAGTGGATATACTACCTCCACACAAGTTAAACATAAATGGCTGTATTCTCAGGAATTAGAAGATTTAGCTAACGAAGTTAAAGTTAGGCAGAAAGAAGAGCGGGATAACAACATTGCAACTTATGAAGAAGTTACAACCTCTCCAGTCATTCGTATTTCACAAGAGGACTTTTAAGAACAATTAATTTGAATGTTTCTGTGGCATAAGGAAATCGAAGATGAACGTGGAGATTGAGCGAGTCTCTTATGGGGAACAAGAGGAGGCGATCGCCAACATTCGCATAGAAGTGTTCCAAAACGAACAAGGAGTCGATCCGAGTTTAGAGTTTGATGGCTTTGATGAACAAGCGGATCATCTCCTAGCGTATATAGAATCTAAACCCGTGGGAACTGCGAGGGTGCGCCAGTTAAATCCTGAAACTCTCAAGGGGTGACAAGGCAGC
>DDLS01000181.1 GCA_002340255.1 Cyanobacteria bacterium UBA2566 | reverse complement strand
GCCTGTTGTCACCCCCTGAGGTCCCAGTGATAAAGCACGCTGGTCGCGCGTCAGACCAGCAAGCTTCCTATGATAATTTGCCAGGTGACGTAGGGCATGAGTTTGAGTGAAACCCGTTCCTACTTGGTTGATATAATTGGCTAGCCGTTTCCTCATGGTGGAAGGGTAGATTTCTTTCGCGGGTGAAGTCCTCATTACAGGAATTATTCACCGTTGCTGGCTTGGTAGCGGTCTTAAACCGGAGATACAGACGGTTGCCGCTACTGACAATCCGAATACCTTTGGGGGCACTCTTCTGTCCAGCTTTCAGGTAAGTCCTCACCAGTTCGTGGTCAACATACTTGGATATTTCAATCTGGTTAGAGTGGAAATACTCAGTTACCAGGTTCCATGCCTGTTTTATGTAGGTATCCATGTTCAACACACTTTCAACACTTTTTCAAGGTTCAGCGTGTTGAATGTATGTGGTAAAAGGCTTCTGGCCATTCAAATAGCGTTAGCCATTCAATAAGGCGTGAGTTCATGACTCATCACTTGTATACTCTGGCCATCTAACTCAAAAAAGCCTAAGGTTTCTGCACCTAAACCAGCTAAACCAAAGGCACTAGCAATCATTTGTGTCGGTTCGGCTGCAAAAAAGTTACCCAACTGTTCGCTCAAGAGTTGATTCAAATTATGGGCGGCAGAACGCACAACAATTCTGATATTTGGATTCAGTTGGCGTACGGCTAAAGCAGTTTGGGCATTGACTTCTTCATTGCTAGTGACAATTAAAACGGTTCGACACGCTTGAATTTGAGCCTGTTCGAGAATGTGCAGTTGCCGACAATCTCCCACAATTAATGTATCTAATAACTCAGGAACTGTGGATAATTCCCACTGAGCAGGAGGACTTTGCTCAATAGCGCTGACAACGACTCCAAAATTTTTCAAGGCGATCGCACATTCTTGACCGAGACGACCTAAACCACAGATTAAAAAGCGATCGCCATTCGGCTCTGGAGTATTCTCTTCTGGTGGAGTAGGTGAAAGGCTTGACATACCCTGAGTTCTCACATTTACAGGACTTCACCCGCTTCTTGAATTAAATTCTTAGGCATTCTCTAGAAAGGACGATTGTGAGCTACATTATTAGGTAGCTTTAAGTATACAGCCCATAAAGCAATACGGTCTCTCTAACTTAGTATATAGATAAACTCAAACTGTAATGAAAATGAAACGTCGTGAACTCCTGCGTTGGGGAACTGGAATTGCCTTCGGATGGGTAATTGGTAAAGGGATAGTGGCGAATCTCTTTCAACCCTCCTTAAAAACTGATATCTCCAAGAATCATCTAAGCTTCCCAGATGGAGCTTCTCCCTTGCTGCGGTTTATGTCTGTTGCTGATACTGGAACTGGGGCCGAGGGCCAATATGCAGTGTCCTCAGCCATGGTTCAGTACGCCCAACAATTCCCCTGTGAATTGGTGGTTTTAGCGGGAGATAATATTTACAACAATGGTGAAATTGAAAAAAGTAAAGCCGTTTTTGAAGACCCCTATCGCCCCTTGCTTGAACAAGGTGTTCCCTTTTATGCCTGTTTAGGAAATCACGATATTCGCACGGATAATGGTGTGCCTCAAACCCAATATCCTCTGTTCAATATGGGAGGCAAACGCTACTACAGTTTCCGTCGGGGCAGTGTGCAATTTTGGGCTTTAGATACCAATTCTAACGCAGACTGGGTAAACCAATTGGCTTGGTTGAAGCAAGAGTTAAGCCAATCCGATGCTCCTTGGAAAATTGTGTTTGGCCATCACCAAATCTATTCTTCTGCTCACTATGGATTAAACACCAAATTAATTGAAACTCTCACACCGTTATTTCAAAAATATGGGGTGCAACTGTATATTAATGGCCACGAGCATGTCTATGAAAGAACGTATGCGATTAATGGTACAACCTACCTCATTTGTGGAGCAGGGGCAGGAGTACGGGATGTCGGTCGTTCAACATGGACAGCTCATTCTGCGTCTCGTCTGAGTTTTGCCGCTTATGAGGTTTATGAAGATCGCATCCTTGTCCAAGCAATAGGTACGGATCATCAAGTGTTCGATCGGGGAGTAATAGGAATGGGTAATGGGTAATGGGTAATGGCTGTTCTCTATGTCTCCCGATTTAACTTAAGAGAGAGCATCCTGTTGAGCAGTCAAGAGATGCTCAATTCCTACTTCTGCCCTATCGAGCATCTGATTGAGTTGGTGACGGTTAAAGCTGCCCTGTTCGGCGGTTCCTTGAACTTCGATCGCCTCTAGGCGATCGTTCATGACCACGTTAAAATCGACTTGGGCAATGACATCTTCTTCGTAGCACAGGTCTAAATAGGGTTCGCCTTCAAGTAATCCAACGGAGACAGCGGCGACTCGATGACGCAAAGGAGACTGGGTTAATTTACCTTGTGCTAGTAATTGATTAATGGCATCCACTACAGCCACATATCCTCCAGTAATGGAGGCGGTACGAGTACCGGCATCTGCTTGCAGGACATCGGCATCGACGGTTAGGGTGCGCTCACCTAACTGTTCTAAGTCTAAAGATGCTCTTAAACTTCGTCCAATTAACCGTTGAATTTCTTGTGTGCGTCCTGATAATTTCAAGAGTTCTCTAGGGTGGCGTTGGGGAGTAGCGTTGGGAAGCATCCGATATTCTGCGGTGAGCCATCCTTTCCCCGTTCCTTCTAAAAATTTGGGTACACTCTCTTGTACGGATACGGTACACAAGACTTGAGTATCGCCAAAACTGGTGAGGACTGAACCCCAAGCAAACTTGGTGAAACCGCGTTCAAACCGAATGGGACGGAGCTGATCCGGTTGACGACCATCAGGACGGGGTAGAGCCATAATATCTTAATGTTCCCTGGAATTTGCTATCAGTCGAGTTTGCAGTTCGGCCAGCACTTGGTCTTGGGATTGATTCCCATCGACGGTGAGTAGTCGCTGACGTTTGTCATAATAATCCAGAATGGGGACAGTTCGAGTTTGAAAGAGTTCAATCCGTCGTTCGATTAAGTGGGGCAGATCTTCTGATTCACCCATGGCTAACCGCCTTTCCATCATTACTGTTTCTGAGGTATCTAGGAAGATAGCCCAGTTGAGTTGTTGCTGTAGCTCATCGAGTAAAAAATCGAGTTCTTCGGCTTGAAATGCGGTGCGAGGATAACCTTCTAGGAGCCATCCAGTCGTGGTATCAGTTTGTAGGAGGCGATCGCGGATAAAAGCAATTAAAATCGGATCGGGTACAAATTCTGCCCGTTCTACATAGGGTTGGCATTGTACACCTAATTCTGTTTGCTCGGCGATCGCCCTTTTCAGAATCCCTCCCATAGACACTAACGGAATCTGGAAGCGATCGCACAAACCCCTCGCTTGTGTACTTTTCCCCGCACCCGGGCCGCCCAAAATCACCAATCTCAAGGTTTTTTCCTCCCCAACTCGTCTTTAGTAGACCAGAGTACCAAATAGCCTTAGCCCATCGCGAGGTAGTCCCTAGGCTGACAGGGTGGGGTTTGGATCAATAGATTTTGGCTTTCATCAAGCTCAAGTCAAAGGTGCTTTGGATGCTGGCAAGAGTTTTAACGCTGCTGTAGGACATGGGAGATTAGGGTTTTTTCGATTCATTCCTGACAATAACAAATAACCCGATTAGCACGATTAACATTGGCAACACTCCCCTGAAGACAACCACATCTACATCGTATCGGATGGTTCATTTTGCTATTTCCTCACTTGAAGATTTAGCCCCAGGATACCCTATTTGCTTGAGCTGGAGGCATTCATTTCTAAAAAGAGTTGACACTATACCGTCTGGACGGTATAGTGAATTTGTAAATGAATTTTCGCTCTTGGTAATCCAGCCTTTAACCCAGTGCGGCTTGCCGATAAAAGTGTGAATTACATTTATTGTCTACACCTGGTTTTGAGGCTATTACTATGGCAGTCGATCAAAAGTCAAAAGCGAGATCGGCAACTCGTGAAAAAATTTTGCACGCTGCGAGTCAAGTCATCCTGAATAAGGGTGTGGAAGCATTAACCCTGGATGCAGTTGCTCGACAAGCAGAAGTTAGCAAAGGAGGATTGCTCTATCACTTTCCGAATAAGAATGCATTGATTATTAATTTGGGTGAGCAACTGCTGCAAAATTTTGAAGCAGCTCTACAGCATGAGTTTGAACAAGATGATGCACCGGGAACGCCGGGACAGTGGCTCAGAGCTTATGTCCGTTCTACGGAACGAATAAGTCAAGAATCCCTTGCCTTGTTCGCCCGTTTATCATCCATCCTTGTCGAAATACCACCTGAACTATTGCAGTATTTTGCAGCTTATGAAGAGCGGTTTAATCAACATCTTGAAGCCGACGGACTCGATCCAGTACAGGCCAGGATTATTCAGTTAGCTATTGATGGACTATGGTTTTCAGAAGTCTTTCAAATGCTTGTACCCAATGCAGAAATGCGCGATCGCGTTGTGGAAACCTTATTAACGATGACGCGCTCTGTTCCATCGACCGATTAAGTCAGTATTGACAACCTCTAACAGTCAATCAACTCGCTGATTCTGGGAAGTTCCATATCGTTTCAATCCAATTTGAAGGAGATTTTTCATGCAAGGTCATCAAATGCAAGACGCAACTCAAAATCCGGCAAAAGCGATCGCGAATGCGAATATTGTTCCTCTGAAACCATCCGATTTTACAATAGCATCAGAATATCTTGCAGCCGCATTCAGCCAAGATCCTATGATCGGTTACTTTTTGCCGGAAGAAACCGCAGCCAAGAAAAGGGCGCTTCAGCACTTTAGCCGATCCTTTCTCAACTTCGCGCAGCTATACGGTCACATTTATACCACTGCTGACGATCCTAAAGGAGTAGCCATTTGGTTACCTCCAGAAGCATTTCACATTTCGCTGCCACAGCTCTGGCAAGTGCTAACATCAGGACTCATCATCAGTCCATTGTATATGCGTTGGAATCGGATACAGGAATTTTTGGCATTCTTAAACATGGAGATTCAAATGCACGACCAGCTTTCTCCAGAACCTCACTGGTATTTAGGAATGCTAGGCGTTTCGCCAAAATGCCAGGGACAAGGAATTGGAGGAATGCTGCTTCAGCCAGTCTTGGAAGAATTAGATCGCACCAAGATGCCTTGTTATTTAGAAACAACTACTCCCGGAGCCGTGCGGTTCTATCAGCGGCATGGGTTTGAAGTAGTTCACCAAGGCATGTTTGCCGATCGCCAGTATTGGTCAATGAAACGCTATCCCCAAAGCTTATCCGAATGAGACTCATACTTCAATGATGGCGATCGCGGCAGACATCCTAAACATGCGATCCAACCCAAATATCAAAGCCAATATGCTCTAGATTGGGATAACAACTCCGGTAATAGGCCTCACTTACAAACAACCTGAAAACAGAGTTAATTAAACTTCTGGTTGTTCATCAGCTAGAGCTTGACGGACTTTCTGAAAATCCATAGCTCCAGCAATACGAATACCTTCGGGGGTGGCGTAGGCAACCTCTGGATAGGGTTTAGGCAAGGAATGTTGGGGCGCTCTGGCAACTTGACCAGCAATACGGACTTGAGTTGGCTCCATATCTAAAGCCATAATCACACATTCTGGGTTCCCGATCGCCCCCGCATGGGCAACTCCTCGCAATCTTCCCCAAATCAGGATATCGCCATCGGCAACAATAGAGGCTCCGGGATTAACATCTCCTTGGATAATTACAGTTCCCTTATGACGAATTTCCACACCCGATCGCAACGTCGTCTGTAAATAGAGGGGTTCTTCTTGCAGTTGTAGGGGTTGGGAGGGAGCCGACTTGAGGGGATCGGTGCGGGTAACTTGTTGCACCGAATAGCCACAAGTGGCGGCTGCTACGGCAGTTTGGCGGCGTTGGGTTTCCACCTGTTCTAATTGAAGTTGAGATTGTTTCAGAATATCGGCGATCGCCTGGAGTTGGCGCATATCCAATAAACGGTCTTCGGCGATTAAATGAACCGGTACATTCGATTCTCGCAGACGATCGCTGCCTTTGAGCAACACCTGAATTTGTTGAAACAACTCCGTCCAAGTACAGCTTAATTCCCCCTCTGGGGGTAAAACCAACTGAAAATGAGTATCTTGGGATTTCAACTTTACCGGAATATCTTTGAGCGATCGCTGTTCCGGGGGTGACTCTGGGTCAAATTCTGCACCTTGGCTTCCCTCAGCAACCCCCTCTAGAGATCGATCCTCTTGCTGTGGAGTTTCGGGGAGGGGTGCAGGCAGTTCTGAAGCCACAGTATCAACGGGTTGATCCGGAGTCTCCTCTGAAGGAGCCGCATCTAAGCTGACAGCAAAAGTTAAGGAAGCGGGGGAAACAGAAGATTCAGGCATGAGCGATCGCATTTTGCATTGCTTTTAGTGCATTATATAGCGCCCGGTGCTAGTCATTATCAAAACTTAACTCATGTCCACCCAGGTAATTGTTGACAGGCAAGCCTATGCAGAACTGTGTTCCTTTGCCAAATTCTGACTCGACTTCCAGGGTTCCTCCGTGGGTTACTACCACAATTTGGTAAGCGATCGCCATCCCTAGCCCCGTTCCTTTTCCTATGGGTTTAGTTGTAAAAAAAGGATCAAATATTTTAGCCAAAGTCTCTCGAGTCATGCCCATGCTAGCATGAATATCGATCGCTTTGTGCTGGGCTTCGTCTAACCGAGAGAAACTACGCAAAGAAAGAACAATACTAGAGTATCGATGTTAATCATAGAGTAATTTGGGATAGGTTAAGTGAGGCGATCGCCTTTGTCATCTTCCCAACGATTACAACTGGCTATCACCCGGTTAATGTTTCCCTAATCTAAAACAGACCTTAGTGAAGCTTTTCCATGGCTGTTTCTTCAGCCACTTTTTTGCCTTCATCCAACAGATACTCTAAGAAAGCTGTTGCAACCACGGATAACTGTTTACCATTGGGATAGACGACAAACCAATTGCGTTCAATGGGGAAATGCTCCACATCAAGGATTGCCAGCTTTCCAGTAGCGCCTTCTAGGGCTAAGGTATGCAAGGATAGCACCGACAGACCTAAACCGCCCACGATCGCCTGTTTAATGGCTTCATTTGAGCCTAATTCCAGTTTCACTTTAACGCTAATATTCTCCTGATTAAACAGTTTCTCAACGGCACGACGAGTTCCCGATCCCTCTTCCCGCATAATAAACTGTTCCCCAGATAAGCGCTCGATGGGAATCTTTTGTTGTCCTACTAGGGGATGTTCTCGCTGGGCTAAAACAACTAAGGGATTTTCCAGAAACTGGTGAGCTGCCACATCTAAATTTTCCGGCACTTGGGAGAGAATATAGAGATCGTCAAGATTTTCGGACATGCGGGCTAGTAATCCTTCATGGTTAAACACCTGAAGGGCAAAATCTACACCTGGATAGCGTTGACAAAAAGGCCCTAGTAAGCGAGGAACAAAATATTTGGCAGTAGTGATTACACTGAGTTTAAGCTGTCCTTGTTTCAATCCCTTTAAGTCAGAAATGGTCATTTCCAACTGGGATATGCGGTCAAAAACATCACGGCAAGCCGCGAAAAGTTCCTGACCTGCCTCCGTCAGATATAATCGTTTACCAATTTGTTCAAATAAAGGCATTCCCACAGCCTTCGTTAATTGCTTTACTTGCATGGAAATGGTAGGCTGGGTTAAATATAACTCTTCTGCTGCCCGCGTAAAGCTGCCGTGACGGGCTGCGGCTTCAAACACTTTTAATTGATGCAGAGTAGCTTGCCTCAAAACCTGTTCCTCAATTAGAAAATTTTATTCATAGATATAAATCTATCATATTTATTATCAATAGTGCATTACCCCTATCGATATTCTTGCGCTATCATCAGGATCAGAAAGAGCGAAAGAAACCCTTCCGAAGAGGATGCTACCTGGCGATCGCCAGTTGGAGAGGTTGGCACAGGACACCCAAATTCCTAGCTTTGCAGTTCGCCCCATTTTGGCAGCAGTAAAGTATTTACTTCTTGAGCTGAAACGTTCGACGGTGTAGCATCCTTTTTTTTCTACTAGGCTTCTTGCAGAAGCTGGGGAATAGGCAATAGGGAAAATCTAGTTTTACGCTTTCCTACCAACTCATATCAAGTCCGAATAATTCAGTAACTCAAACTCTTAATAATCATTAGCTTATTTTGCGCCCTTAAGTTTATTTGAGCTGCAATCATAACTCATTAATTTCCATGATTTCCTAGCCTTGATTGACCTCTAGTAGGCGAGAGGTAAGAAAGCGATCCATCCAGGATTCAAAATAGGCGCGGTTAGCCTGTTTTTGCTCTGGATCGGGGGTGTCGAGGGGATAGGGAGTCAGTCCTTTCATGGCTGCTGTGGTGACGCAGTACATGGACTTCTGGAAACTGACACAAATTTGCACTAACAGGTCATCTTCGCCGCGACGACTGCGTTGATAGAATTCGTGTAAATAATCGGGGAGAAAATGGCGCATATCGTGCATTAGTAAAGTGGGCGGAATGCCTGCACCTCCGGTGGGGAGGGGGTCAGCGTAAAGTGCTCCATAGTTAAATTCCGCTTGTTTTCCTGGAATTTGTCTAGCTTGGGCGTTGTAAGAAACAGTTCCGAGGAAGGGCGTGCCGCGAAAGAAGATGGTATCGACGTAGGGAACGGCAGTTTCCATTAAGAATTTGAAGTTTTGGGAAGGGGGAATGAGGTCGTAGGGTTTACCGCTAATGGTTACTGTGTAGGTGATGGGGGTATTGGCGGCAGCGACTAAACCCGCGAGAACATGCTCGACGACTTGGGGAATAGATTGGATCTCTTGGCAATCGTAGCGGTCTGAGAGGTCGATAAACATATCACTCATGACGCGCCAAAACTGACCTAGGGCACTGGTATAGACCATTTGCCGTACTTGTTCGGGGAGAAAGTCGGGAAAGAGTTTATGGAGTAGTTGCACCCCTGGGTTGTATTTAATTTTAGCCGCGATCGCCTGTTCTGCATATTGGGCAAAGGTGGGGCTATCGAGATAGGTATCCATTTCTCCACCGCCATGCCAGAGCATCACGCGCATGACATATTCGGCATATTCATAATTAATGCGATCGTGCCACCAATGTTTGAGCAGTTTTTGCAGAGTTATTTCCCCATTAAAGTACTTAAAGAAGGGGAAGAGGACTAAAAACTGTTCCTGAGCCATATAAATCAGGTTTTTGGAATAGGCATCCAGAACGACTCCATAGCTTTTGAGAATACCCACTACTTCCAGAAGATTTTCTTGAGAGTGGGGTAGCAATTCACCACCGGCTTCTAGACGTTCAATGTAGGAGGCAAGGGGATGTTTAGAGGGGGAAAGGGCGATCATGGGGTAATGGGTAATAGGTAATAGGTAATGGGTAATAGGGGAATAATGCAGAATTCTCCGTGTCCCCGTGTCTCCGTGCCCCCGTGTCTTGCCCACTCAAAATGGTGTTACTCGGAAACATGGCCGTACTGGTGGCTTCGCTCCACTGGACGAGGGTACTGGGAAAGAGACCGAAGAAGACGATCAAGAGGGTTAGGGCGATCGCCGGAATGCGATCTGACCACTGCACTGGGGGTAGGTTTTGCACGACTTCGGAAAGGCGGCCAAAGAAAGTACGATTCACTAAGAGGAGGTAATAAACAGCAGTTAAGCCGGTTCCCACCATACAGGTGAGGGTGGGTATGGGGAAGGTGGGAAAACTACTCCAAAAGACGAGAAATTCGGAGACAAACCCAATCATACCGGGAATTCCGGCGCTGGCCATCACTCCCATAATCATTAAGCTGCCAATGAGGGGTAGTCCGCGCTCTGGGTTCAGGAGTCCTTTTAAGATATTGAGATCGCGGGTTCCGGTTTTTTTGTAGACGACTCCCACGACTAGAAAGAGAACAGCAGAAATCAAACCATGGCTAACCATTTGCACGATCGCCGCTAGGAAACTGAGGGAGGTTGCCGTTGCACCAGCGAGCAATATATAGCCCATATGGGCGACGGAGCTGAAAGCGACCATTTTTTTCATATCGGTCTGGGCGATCGCACTCAAGGCTCCATAAATGGCGCTAACAGCAGCCCAAACTGCTAGGCCAGGAGCGAGGAGACTCCAAGCATCAGGAAGCAGGAGGAGGCCGAACTTGAGCAGTCCGTAGGTTCCCAGTTTCAGCAATACGCCAGCGAGGAGAACGGAGATGGGAGCAGAGGCTTCGACGTGAGCATCGGGAAGCCAGGTGTGGAAGGGAACCAGGGGAATTTTAATGCCAAAAGCAAGCAGGAGACCCCCAAGGAGGATCAGTTGGGTTCCCAAAGGTAGGGTTTGAGCGATCGCCGGGTCATAGCTAAACGTACTGGCTCCGCTTAACCAGGTGATGCCCAGGAATGAAGCCAAGAGGGCAATACCGGAAACGGCGGTATACATTAAAAATTTAGTTGCGGCATATCCTCGGCGCTTTCCACCCCAGATGGCGATCAGGAGATAGAGGGGAATCAGTTCGAGTTCATAGAAGAGGAAGAACAGGAGATAATCTTGGGAACAGAAGGCTCCAGAAACGCAGGAGTTAAGCAGCAATAGCAGGGCATAATAGAGCCTAGGCCGTTGGATTTGACGATCGCTGCTTGCAATGGAGACGAATGTTAATAAGCTGTGGAGTAAGATGAGGGGAAAGGATAGGCCATCAATGCCCAGATGGTAGGTTAGGCCTAGGGCTTCTAACCAAGGTACGAATTCTGTCAATTGCAGTTGGGACTGATGGGGATTAAATTGGAGAGCGATCGCCACTGTCCAACCCAATAGGAAAAGGCCGAGGGCAATGGCCAGTTTGCGTATGGTTTCAGGTTTGATTTCAGCGGGCCAGAAGGCGATCGCTGCTGCACCTAAAACCGGGCCCCAGATCAAAACACTGAGCATTGACGATCCTAAATTGATATGATTGAGGTTTGCAAGGGTTGATTGTTTATTTAGCCTATCAAATCATGGGCGATCGCAACAGACTTCAGTCAGATTGTTTGATGCTCAGAGTAAGTGCCTTTAGACTGGGGAGTGTCAATACAACGCTTATTTGCCAATCTTCTCGAAAACGCCTTAAACTATACCCCTGCAGCCCGCACCATCACGGTTTCCCTCAAGCAAAAAGAGGATGCGATCGCTGTTTCTATCCAAGATACTGGTATTGGTATTGCCCTCGAACACTTGCCGTTAATCTTCGATCTCCTGTGGAGATTAGACAAAGCTCGCACCCATCGCGCTGGAGCTTTCGGCTTAGGCTTGGCGATCGGTTGTGGTACATGGCGAGAGAGAATTCAACACTATACTCCATCAACCCACCCCTTGACTCTCCAGTTGGGTGGAGTGTTTACACTCTAGGCAATAGATTAGAGGGTGAAGGTTATGCAACAGCAAACGCTACAAGTAGAAGGCATGTCATGTGCCGGTTGTGCCCAACGGGTTGAAAACCTGATTCAAGGCATATCAGGGGTTACGAACTGTTCTGTTAATTTTGCCCTCAGGGAAGCAACCGTTCAATATAATCCTCGTGCTGTTAGTTTAGATCGGATTCAACAAGTAGCTGCAGATGCAGGATATCAAGCCAATCTTCCTTCAGAGGAAGAGAGAGAAGCACACTCCGATCTAGAGCTACAACAGTTACAACAAAAACTGTGGCTAGGGGGAGCGGTTTCAGTTCTGTTAGTGGTGGGTTCTTTCCCGATGATGACTGGACTTTCGATACCGGGTTGGCCCCATTGGCTCCATAATCCTTGGTTGCAATGGATGGTGTCAACTCCGGTCATGGTTTGGTGTGGTCGTTCGTTTTTTGTCGGAGCCTGGAAAGCCTTTCAACACAAGAGCGCGGATATGAACAGTTTGGTGGCTTTGGGGACGGGTTCAGCCTATTGCTATTCTTTGTTTCCGACGCTATTTCCTGGATTTTTTGAAGTTCAAGGCTTGAGTGCAGATGTATATTATGAAGCTGCTGTGGTGATTATTACCCTGATTTTATGGGGAAGAATGCTGGAGCATCAAGCCAGATCGAAAACTTCATCAGCCATTCACGCTCTGATAGGTTTACAACCGAAAACAGCACGGGTGATGCGGGATGGGGAAGAGCAGGAAATTCCGTTAACCGAGGTGCAAGTGGGCGATCGCCTCTTCATCCGTCCGGGCGAAAAAATTCCCGTCGATGGTAGAGTCATTCAGGGTTCCTCAACGGTTGATGAATCCATGGTTACTGGGGAAAGTATCGCAGTGGATAAACAGCCCGGTGATGAAGTTATTGGCGCAACGATCAATCAAATGGGTAGTTTTCAGATGGGAGCCACCCGCGTAGGCAAAGATACCGTTTTAGCGCAGATTATCCAGTTGGTGAAAGATGCCCAAAGTTCTAAAGCGCCCATTCAGAAATTAGCCGATCGCGTCACATCCTGGTTTGTGCCTGCGGTTTTAGCCATAGCCGTCCTCACCTTTCTCACCTGGATACTGTTGACAGGCAACCTCACCCTAGCCATGGTAACCACCGTCAGTGTTTTAGTCATTGCCTGTCCCTGCGCTTTGGGGTTAGCCACGCCAACCTCGGTGATGGTGGGAACCGGGAAAGGGGCACAACAGGGAATTCTGATCAAAGGAGCCGAAAGCTTGCAACTTGCCCATCAGGTGCAAACCATTGTTTTAGATAAAACGGGAACCCTGACAGAAGGGAAACCCACGGTTACGGACTATATCACCGTTCTGGGAACTGCCCACGGCAATGAATTGAAACTTTTGCACCTGGCAGCAAGCTTGGAAAAATCCTCTGAGCATCCCCTAGGACAGGCTGTAGTGGACTATTGCAAACGTCAGGGTATTAAAAAGGGTTTTAGCGATCCGGAGCAGTTTCAGGCAGTTCCTGGCTGTGGCGTGCAAGGTTATATTAGCAATCGCCTCATCCAACTGGGAACTCGGCGATGGATGGAAGAGTGTGGGGTCGATCTGGCGGTGAAAACGTCTCAGGGTGTGCCATTGAGCGAGTATCAGGAGCCGTGGGAGAGTACCGGAAAAACGGTAATTTGGATGGCAGTGGATGGACAGGTGGAAGCAATATTGGCGATCGCCGATGCCCTCAAACCCTCTTCAGAAACTGTAGTTAAACGCCTACAGCGCATGGGGTTAGACGTAGTGATGCTCACAGGAGATAATCAGAAGACAGCAGAGGCGATCGCCTCACAAGTTGGTATTACCCAGATTGTCGCCCAAGTGCGCCCCGATCGCAAAGCCGATACAGTGCGCCAATTGCAACAAAACGGTAAATTAGTCGCCATGGTTGGCGATGGTATCAATGATGCCCCTGCCTTAGCGCAAGCCGATGTCGGCATAGCCATTGGTACAGGAACCGATGTGGCGATCTCTGCCAGCGACATCACCTTAATTTCTGGCGACTTACAAGGCATCATCACCGCCATTCAACTCAGCCATGCCACCCTAAACAATATCCGCCAAAACCTATTTTTCGCCTTTATTTATAACACCTCCTCCATCCCCATTGCCGCCGGTATTTTATATCCTTTCTTCGGTTGGTTACTCAATCCCATTATTGCCGGGGGAGCGATGGCGTTAAGTTCCGTTTCTGTTGTTACCAACGCTCTGCGCTTACAAAAATTTCAACCCCATTGATAGTGCTTTGTACTAGGGAATAGTGTACTCCATAACAGCACAAAGTGCTGTATCTCAAAGACTAAAAGAGCCAAAGGGATTTAATAGTTATGGAGAAATTCAATAATGGAGTGTTCTACAGTTCAGATTTGCTCAATAACCAGGTAGCCGTTTCACCTAATGATATTTCCACTAGTTGGAAACCAGATGAGTGTCAAACTGCCGTTACCGGGATAAGTTCTGCCTGCGATCTGGGAAAAATCCCCGAACCTTCGGCAGTTTTGGCACTTTTAGGCGTTGGTGCGTTTGGTTCTCTATTCAAGGGGCGCTAAGGTTCATAACTGTAGTAGCTCTCTGGCTGTTTCGCTTCGCGACATGAAATGCCCCTACAACCCTATCTCACTCCTGTCAGTCTCTCTCTCGTGGGAGAGGGCTACGAATCAATGAAAATGGTATAGAATAGAGTCAAACTTATTCACCCAACCATTCACTTAAATTAGGAGAAAAGAACAAGAATGACCCAAGTGGTAGTCGGAGAAAACGAAGGAATTGATTCAGCTCTACGTCGCTTTAAGCGCCAAGTGTCGAAAGCCGGAATCCTGGCGGATGTGAAAAGCCGCCGTCATTTTGAAACCCCTCAAGAGAAACGCAAGCGTAAAGCAGTCGCGGCTCGGCGTAAGCGACGCATGTCTCGCTAGGGAAAAATTGTTGAGATATATTTATTTCAATTCAGGTTGATACACCACGATCTATCTGGAAAAACAGGATTGGTAGGGGTGAACGGTTGTTCGTCCCTACCAATCCTGTTTAACCCTTAATCGGATTATAGCGCTAGGCAATAGGCAATAGAAGAGAGAAACCCTATAACTATCACTATTAAATTGCTCAACTACCCTGACCATTGTGTTGCCGATTCACGGTTCACTGGGCCTAACATCAGTTTTCTAGACCCCTGGGGAATGTAAATCCAACCTAAATCTTGTAGACGGTTGACTAAATTCGAGATGGTAACCCCTAATTGATCCCGGAGTTGGTATAGGGTAGACCACCGAGTAAGATTTTGGCGATGACAATATTCGAGAAGGATGTTCTCTGGCATCAGCAGACAACTGGCAAAGTATTGTGCCTGCCACTCAATCGATTCGAGTTCGGTTAAGGAACTATTCGGACGACACAAGAAAGAATCGCTACTGCTGCTCAGATTACATTGTCCTTCTTCACTGACTTCTGCATGGTTGATATGCAGCATCCAATGGCCGATTTCATGGGCTAGGGTAGAGGCTTGAAATCCTTCGGGTAAGCTGAGAATTTCTTCATTAAGTTCAATTTGACGATTCAAGGGGAGAATACGGGCCGCAATGGGCCCGTATTCGTCCGAGGGAATCCGATCCCAAACCACTCCCAAATCTAGAAAATCAGCGATACGGTCTACTTCTAGGGGCCAAGAGGGTTTCCAGTTCGGGGTAAATTCCATGCGTAACAGGAGGTCGTTGGCCCGACGCTCAATTTCTGGTTTGGGATAAAAGCGGTAGGGTTTGATTAAACTCAACTGGGGGCATCCTCACTGGCTGCTTGAAAGATTTTTTCGGCGAAGTCAGGGTTTTCTCGTAAGCGTCTCAGGAGCATGGGCATGGCTTGGGCATTTTGCTTGAGCAGTTCCTCATATTGGTGAGGAATGCGTCCAGCTAGACAAACCAGCATATCGGGTTCAAGGTCGAGATGTTTGGCCAGGGAGCGGATGACATCTTCTTTGGGAGGATAGTCAGCGCGATCGTTTTCTAGCTTGGACAGGTAGGTAAAGTCAAGCTTGACCAAAGCGGCAAGACTCCTTTGGGAATAGCCTTTGTCTTTGCGTGCCCTACGCAGAATTTTACCAAATGTTTCTGTGGTCATTCGTTTTCTCCATTACAAATCTATCCTATCTCTAGTTTGAATAAAAAATCAAAAAATGGGTTGCCGGTCGGGATAGATTTGGGCTAGGATAAGGGCGTTGAAAAAATAATCAACGCAGCGATTGGAGGCAAAACAATGGCTCAAACTTGGACAGATACGACCTATAAGCTTGATGGCACGGAAATGACGATTTTGACCAGTCACCCTCGTCACGATCAGGTTTCGCTCTATGTACCGGGATATTCTTTAGGGGGTAATGGGTTCTCAATTTTCTTTACCCAAGATCATATTGAACTGCTGGAGACCCTATTAGATCAATTAAAGCAGTTAAAGGGCAGCGATCGCCTCTCCCAAGCTGAACCGGTTGCCCTTCGCCGGTCTTCACCAGCAGAATTGGTGGGATAGGGGAATGGGGGAATGGGGGAATCATTAATTACCCATTACCCATTCCCTAAAGAACTGCAATACAGTCAATTTCGACCAAAACATCTTTCGGCAAGCGCGACACCTCTACACACGCGCGAGCGGGGGCATTCTCCGGGTCAAAATAACCTGAATACACCTGATTGACGGTAGCAAAATCATTCATATCCTTGAGGAAAATAGTCATTTTCACGGCATTTGCAAAGGAAGCGCCAGCCTCGGCTAAAACCGCTTTCAGGTTATTCATCACCTGTTCCGTTTGCTTGGCCACATCATCGGTATAGACCAATTGATTGGTGCTAGGATCGATCGCAATTTGACCAGAAACAAACAACATCTGACCGCTCGCGGCGATCGCCTGATTATAGGGCCCAACGGGAGCTGGAGCCTTCTGAGTATTAACCACTTTACGAGTCATTCTTCTTCCTCCATCCACTTAAAACAATCGGGGACGCAAGCCATAATTGCGGTACATCCAATAATCTTTCAAAATGCTGTCATGGTCAAAACATAAATTGGGCGGCACTTGCCACAACTCAAACAAATCCAAATTCTGAGCATCATCAGCCGCCTGGGGTTCCCCCATAGCCGCTGCAATCATCACCACCGATAAAGTATGCTGCCGAGGATCGCGCCCCGGCTCAGAATACACATGGAACTGTTCCACCAACTCCACCGATAACCCGGTTTCCTCCTTCGCCTCTCGGATAGCCGCCGTTTCCACCGACTCCCCATAATCAACAAATCCCCCAGGAATTGCCCATCCAAACGGAGGATTTTTACGTTCAATCAACACAATCGGGCGCTCAGGGCGGTCAATCATCTCAATAATGATATCAACCGTAGGCGTAGGATTACGATACTGCATAGTCAAGTGAAATATTTAAAGATTTGCCTATTCACCAAATTTAAACCCAAGGACACCCCAAGAACATGATAAGGTCATCATGTTAGCTGCGAAATACGCCAATTGTAGAATATGCCCTCTTCTAGACTTAGTGGCATCTTACTCCATCCCACTTCATTTCCGAGTCGGTTTGGTATTGGAGACTTAGGCCACGAAGCATATCGCTTTGTTGATTTTCTTGCCCACACGCACCAAAAACTGTGGCAAATCTTGCCTTTAGGGCCAACCGGTTTTGGAAATTCCCCCTATATGTGCTACTCAGCCATGGCTGGTAATCCCATGCTTATTAGTCCTGAGTATCTCAAGGATGACGGTTTACTCCAAGAAGATGATTTTCTTCATTTGCCTGAATTTCCCCTAGATTGGGTAGACTTTGAGCGGGTAATTGCCGTGAAAACAGCCCTATTGGAAAAAGCCTGCCAAAACTTTCAGGGACAAATCGAGGACTCCAGCGAAACGCAAGAAGCCTTTGAAACCTTTTGCCAAGAAAAAGCCAGTTGGCTCGAGGATTATGTTCTGTATATGTCCCTCAAGGACGATCGGGAGGGAAAACCTTGGTATGAATGGGATGAAGCGTTAATTAACCGGGAAAAAAGCGCTCTGGAAGCGTCTAAAGAGCGGTTACAAGAGAGAATTTTTTACCACCAGTTTACCCAATTTAAGTTTTTTCAACAATGGGCAGCACTCAAAGCCTATGCCAATGAGCAGAATGTGGACATTATTGGGGATATTCCCATTTATGTTGCCCATGATAGTGCGGATGTCTGGGCTAACCGGGACAACTTTTTGATCGATCCAGAAACCGGTCAACCGGAACTGATGGCAGGTGTTCCCCCGGATTATTTTAGTGAAACGGGTCAGTTATGGGGAAATCCAGTGTATGACTGGGAGTATCTAGAGAAGACTGATTTTAAGTGGTGGATTCATCGCTTCCAGACCATGTTAGAGTATGTGGACTGGATTCGGATCGATCATTTCCGGGGGTTTGAGTCCTTTTGGGCGGTTCCTGAAGGGGAAGAAACGGCGATGAATGGAACTTGGATGCCCACCCCTGGAGAAGCGTTTTTTGAGAAATTGGAGCAGATGTTAGGTAAGCTGCCCATATTAGCTGAAGATTTGGGAGTGATTACCCCAGAGGTGGAAGCTCTGCGGGATAAGTTTGGATTTCCAGGGATGAGGGTCTTACATTTTGCGTTTGGTTCCGATGCTGGCAATCCGTTTTTGCCCTATAATCTACCGCGCAACTGCTTGGTTTATACGGGAACCCATGATAATAATACGACTTTGGGTTGGTTTGAGAACGATCTACCCGATTGGGAGTGCGATCGCGTGGTGAATTATTTGGGTCATTTGAGTCCCAATGGTATTCATTGGGATTTAATTCGTTTAGCCTTGTCTTCTGTGGCCAATTGGGCCATTATTCCCATGCAGGACTTTTTGGGTTTAGATGAGCGAGCAAGGATGAATACTCCTGGACAGGCTGAGGGAAATTGGAGTTGGCGTTATCGTCCAGACTCGATTGGTACATGGTTGTGCGATCGCCTCCAACTGCTCACCCAACTCTATGGTAGATCCTCAAAGGGCAGTTAACTGCGGGAGAGCTGGTTCGCTGTAAAGATCACTTCTTCTACAGCACCCGGTTCTCCCAGTTTTTCAGATTTCCCTTCGTTGAGGGCAACAGAAACCGCTCCAGCATTACCCGCTACAATAATCAATTTTTGATGGGCAACCCAGGTTTGTTGGGTTCCTTCAGTCAGAGTTCCTTCAAAAGCGGTTTCTCCATCCGCTTCAATTAATATCCAAGACGGTTCAGTGACGATCACGCTGACCCGAACCGGTTCGATGGAGTTCGGATCGGGTTCAGATTTGACGACTAGGGAAGCGGGGGAGGGTTCCGAGGGAATCCCTAGGGGTGAAGGGGGACTAGAGGCGATCGCTTCGATTTCTGGTGCAGGTTGTTCAACTAAATAATCGACAGACGACCCCACAGAACGCTCAATCCAATAGGATAGGCCATTGACAGAACCAAAAATAATAGCCACATATAACAAATACAAATGAACCGGGCGCAGTTGCCACATGGGCCAACGCATCCAAGAGGCCTTAAGCAAGTTAAATCGAGACTCTGAAGGGAAGGGACTGGCAAAACTAGAACCATCGAGTCCTAAAAAATCGGCATAGCGTCTAAGGAAATAATGGACATAAACGGGTTCTGGGAGTTGTTCGAGTTTTCCCTCTTCGATCGCCCCAAGCAGGCGTTGTCGGATACGGGTTTTTGTGGCAATGTAGTCTAAACTCAAACCTTTTTCCTGACGGCGATCTCGTAATTGAGACCCCAGGTCAATTAAGACGCTCTTCAAGGAATCAAACTCATTGACTGAGGATTGTATGGTTTTCTGTTTCTTCATCAATTACGCTCCTTCACCACCGATCTGTTTGTACCACAGTTTCCTCTCAAAGCTGTAATTTCCAAGGTTCTCAGATATCGATATTGCCCTTTAGGTAAGGCTTTGAGTTGAATTGAGCCAATGGCACTCCGATGGAGACTCAGCACGGGATACCCTAGGGTTTGGGCCACCTTACGGATTTGCCGATTCCGACCTTCCCATAAGACAATTTCCAGCAAAGTTTTGTGAGTGCCTTGCGATCTCATTCGCCTGACTTTAGCGGGTAGAGTTTGGATGTTTTCATAGACTATACCGTTTCTCCAGTCTTCGAGAACCGATTCTGGGGGAATTCCTTCGACCCAAACGCGATAGGTTTTGGGGATACTATGGCGAGGGTGAGTCATCTGAAAGGTCAAGTCTCCATCATTGGTGAGCAATATTGCCCCCGTCGAATCAACATCTAAGCGACCGACCGGGTGAAGACCGGTATGGTGAGACAGAGTAGGAGGAAGGAGGTCTAAAACGGTAGTGCGATTTTGAGGATCGGCACAGGTACAAATCACTCCTAAGGGTTTGTTCAGTAAGATATAAAGGGGTTGGGGACGATGGTGAAGGGAAAGGAGAGAACCATCAATTTCGATCGCATCGCGATCGGGGTTCGCTTTCTGGCCGAGTTGATGCACCACTTGACCATTAATGCGAATGCGACCCTGTTGGATCATCACCTCTGCCTGTCGTCGGGACGCGACACCCCAACGAGATAAAATTTTTTGTAATCGTTCATCCCTGGGTAGATGACTCGAATCAGCCTCCATCATTGTTGTGATACTCACCAGTTTTAGGGTTAGGTTAAGAGGTTAGCGAAGAAAAAAGTTTTGCTTGACTGGCAGTCCCAGTTGCTGACAACTGGGTAATCTTTACAAATCTTACAAGAAGTTGCCCAGAACGGGGGGGAGTTCAATTAAAAATTCAAAATTAAAAAACTCAAAATGATTACCTTTGCCTTAACTCAGTAGTCTGAACGGATTAGGGGAGGCGAGAATTAATCAAGGTAGAGATTAAGGTTTATTCAAATCCCCTGATGGCTGTTGAGGTAGATAAATTTCAATCCATGCTCCTCCGGTTTCTAGATGATTACTGGCCTTCACCCATCCTTGATGAGCTTCAACAATTTGCCGGACAATGGCCAATCCTAATCCACTACTGTGAGTTAAGGCGGTACGGGGAGGGTCAGATGAATTGGAGGACAGAGCGGGAGAAGTTTGGCTGCTAGAGAGGACTCGGGCACGGGAGGGTTCTCCCCGATAGAAGCGCTCGAAGATATAGGGTAAGTCAGTTTTTGGAAAACCTACACCGCCATCAATAACTTCAAGATGCACCCATTTCTGAGATGGAGTGGTTGAGTTTGGGCATTCTTCTATACTGAGTTTAACCCATATTTGACCTTGGAGGGGACTGTATTTGATGCTGTTGTCGAGGAGATTAATGAACACGCGACATAAGCGATGTTCGTCGCCGTGGATCAATAGCCGTTCTGGGCCAGAATATTGCAGTTGGAGTTGTTTCTGACGGGCTAGGGGTTCGAGGGCGATCCACGAAGAGCGGATCAGGTCAGGTAGGTTGATGGGTTTCCAGTTCAGGCTATAGGTCGATCCCCGTTCGAGTTGACTTAGATCGAGAAGGACTTGGACAATATCGCTAAGGCGAATGACTTCGGAAAGGAGGCGATCGATCCAGTTGCGCAGGGGGGGATTGAGGCGAGTTTGAAGGGTTTCGGCGACGAGACGAATGGAGGTCAGGGGAGTTTTGAGTTCATGGGCAACATCGGAAAAGGCCCGATCGCGCTGGTTGGCTAAAGTGAGCAGTTCTTGGCGGTTTTCCAAGAAAACTCCGACGCGACCTTTCGACAGAGGAATACTATAGGCTTTCAGGGCAATTTTGGGTTTGAGCGATCTCTGAGTATTCTGCGGTTCTACTGTTGGCGCAATGGGTTGAAAGTTCCAGTATTTTTCGACCGGTTTTTGGGTCGTGCGGGTTTGCTCGATCAGTTCATCTAACTCATAGGAGCGGACAATTTCCAGCAGTAGGCGAGGACTGTTGAGTTCTGGAGGACTAATGCCAAAGAGTTGATAGGCTTGGGCGTTACACCAGATGAGTTGATTTTGATCGTCAACTTGTAAATGTCCTAGGGGGGCACAAGTGAGGATTGATTTCCAGTAATCTATATCTTGTTGTAGATGGTATTGATGTTTCCGTTGATGGGAGATCGCCCTTACTAGACGTTCGGGGAACCGGCGCATCAGTCCTGAACCAGAGGTCAATTCAGGTAGGATTCGCTTGATTTGTTGTTCTAAGCGAAATTGACATCCTAGCCATAGGAACAAGCCTACCGCTAATCCCAGTAAGAATCCGAGTAGTGGCACAATCATAGCTTCTCTTGATTATCACCTCATCGCCTAGGGTTTGGATCGCATTTTCAATGGGGCGATTTTAGTTAGCTAAAGCGGTATCCAAATCCACGAACAGTCAGTAAATATTCTGGGTGACTGGGGTCGAGTTCAATTTTTTCGCGTAGCCAACGAATATGTACATCTACGGTTTTGGTATCTCCCATGAAGTCGGGTTCCCAAATGCGCTCGATCAGTTGGTCTCGCGACCATACTCGTCGAGGATGGTTCATAAAGAGTTCGAGTAAGCGGAATTCTTTGGGAGAGAGGTTAATTTCTTGGTCGCGGACGATGACGCGGCATTCTTGGGCCAATAGGGTAATGTCTTTGATTCTCAGGACTGAGGGACAAGATTCGGGAATGGGATAGCGGTTGCGCCGCAGGAGGGCGCGCACTCTGGCCACTAATTCTCGCACGCCGAATGGTTTGGTAAGGTAGTCATCTGCTCCAACTTCTAATCCGACGACGCGATCGGTTTCTGAGCCTTTGGCACTGAGAATGAGGATTGGTACAGTATGACCTCTTTGACGCAGCCAACGGCAAAGGTCAAGACCATTGATCGAAGGTAGCATCAGATCGAGAACGATCGCATCAATAGAGTCTACAGGGCGATCGCCTCCTTCCTGTTGTTGATGAAATAATTCCACGATTCCCCGACCATCTTCAGCCGCGATCACCTCAAATCCCTCATCCCGTAAGGATAAGGCGACCGTTTCTCGAATCAATTCTTCATCTTCGACGACCAAAACTCGCCCTAAACTCAATTGTGAATTCGTTTGGGTTGTTTCTATCGGCAATGTAAATACCATGACTAGCCTACTAACTCCGACAGTACGATTCCCTTAAGCGTACCAGCTTTTTTTGAAAAACATCACATTTTTCCAATTCAATTCATGTGAGTTTTGTCTATACTTTGTCTATATGAATAGACGATTGATTTCTAGGGCTTTTATCTGTTGATAGCTAACTTTATTGTCCAATCATTCCGTTAATCCATCTATTTTTTTCTTGGATTTTCTTCAACGTAATCCCCGAATTTTATGGGGAGCTTCTTCTCACCTAGGACTTTAAATTCATGGTCATTTTAAACTAGCGATCGCCAGGTCAACTTTCACTGAATTGTTTAAAGGTTGCATTTTCCCGATAATCATCATGCAAGTCAAGAATGCAATTAAAGGATTATGAAGAAAACATAAAGTTGTGATTGATCAAACTTATCTTCCTATTCAGATGAGGTATAACTGGCACAAGAGAATAACGAATCTATAAAACGTCCGATCAATAAAGAGTCAAGATTTTTCCGATTTATCAGGTATTGACTCTCTTGATTGGGTAATACGGATAACACACTGATAACACTCTCCTTTTTGCCTCGATAGCCCCTAACTCTCATTCAGGCAAGGAGATTATGACTATGACAGCTTCAACTGTTGTCAAACCCCCCCCCAAAATTCGAGTTGCAGTAGCCAGTAAGGACAAGGGTTTAACCAACGAGCATTTCGGCCATGCTCGCGAGTTCCTCATCTATGAAGTTGATGCTCATCAAGCTCAATTTCTGGAAAATCGCACCGTTAAACCCTATTGTCACGGCCCAGAAGGAGGCCCAGGAGACCTCAGCGAGAATATTGCCGCCTTATCCGACTGCACAGCAGTTTTAGTGGCTAGAATTGGTGCACTACCGGAAAGTCGCCTGCAAGAAGCCGGGATTGAAGTCGTACAAGTTTACAACACAATCGAAACTGCTGTCTTAGATTTTTATAGTCAATGGGTTGAGAAATCTATTCAATCAATATAGCGCCAAGATAACCCAGACCAGCACGTTGGATCTCCATCAAGTAGAACACGTGCTATTGCCGGTTTTTAGCTATTCATGCCTGTCCAAATTATCCTCAATCCTCATCGAAACCATGGACGTACGACCCTCAACAATTTATCTCGATAATAATGCAACCACCCGGATTGCCGACGAAGTTTTAGAAGCCATGCTTCCCTACTTACAGGACTATTATGCGAATCCTTCCAGTATGCATACCTTCGGAGGACAATTGGCCAAACCGGTACGAAAAGCACGGGAACATGTGGCCCAATTATTAGGCGCTCAACCTGATGAAATGATCTTCACCAGTTGCGGTACAGAAGGGGATAATGCTGCTATTCGGGCTGCCTTAGCCAGTTATCCCGATAAGCGCCATATTGTTACCACTAAAGTTGAACACCCGGCCATTATTAACCTCTGTAAGCGGTTAGAAAAGCAAGGCTATACCACCACCTATTTAGGCGTAAATGAGAAAGGGCAACTCAATTTAAATGAATTGAAGGCAGCGTTGACAGAGGATACGGCTTTAGTGTCCGTCATGTGCGCGAACAATGAAACGGGAACCCTCTTCCCCATCGAAAGAATTGGGCGCATTGTCAAAAAACGGGGCATTTTGTTCCATGTAGATGCGGTACAAGCGGTGGGTAAAGTGCCCCTGAACATGAAAGAGAGTACCGTGGATTTTCTGGTGTTATCTGGACATAAGTTGCACGCTCCAAAAGGTATTGGGGCCTTGTATGTTCGCAAAGGGGTAAGGTTTCGGCCCCTTTTAATTGGGGGACATCAGGAGCGAGGCAGACGTGCAGGAACGGAAAATGTACCCGGTATCATTGCTCTAGGGAAAGCGGCTGAGTTGGCGATGCAGTCGATGGAGACTGAAAATAAGCAAGTCCGACAGTTGCGCGATCGCCTCGAACAAAGCATTTTAACCACCATTCCCCATACCCAGCTTAATGGACATCCTGCCTTAAGACTGCCCAACACCACCAATATCGGCTTTAAGTACATCGAAGGAGAAGCCATCTTACTCTCCCTCGATCGCTATGGAATTTGTGCCTCCTCCGGATCGGCTTGCACCTCCGGTTCCCTAGAACCGTCCCACGTTCTGCAAGCGATGGGACTGCCCTACACCATTTTGCACGGTTCCATTCGCTTTAGCCTATCTCGGTATACCACCGACGCAGAAATCGACCAAGTATTGCAAGTGATGCCCAAAGTTGTAGAACGACTCCGCCAAATTTCCCCCTTCAAAGATGCCACCGACGAACAGCACGGTTGGTTGAGTTCAGTGGGGGATAAACAACTGGCTCAAACTCGCTAAATCTATAGCCATTGACCAACCTTTCTAACCATTCAAACTCAAGGGAGCTGCTAGAACTATGTGGGACTATACGGATAAAGTGATCGATTTATTTAACAATCCTCATAATATGGGGGAAATTACCCCCTCCGACTGTGAAGAATATGAAACTGTTGCTGTCGGTGATGTCGGCAGTATCGCTTGTGGCGATGCCTTGCGGTTGCACCTAAAAGTCAATACTCAAACCGAACAAATTATTGATGCCAGGTTTCAGACCTTTGGATGCGCCAGTGCGATCGCCTCCTCTTCTGCCTTAACCGATCTCATTCAAGGCATGACCCTCGATCAAGCTCTAACCCTCAGCAACCGAGAGATTGCCGACTTTTTAGGAGGGCTTCCCGAAGAAAAAATGCACTGCTCCGTCATGGGACAAGAAGCCCTAGAAGCAGCCATTTACAACTACAAAGGCATTCCCCTAGAAGCCGAAGAAGAAGACGAAAGCCCCTTAATTTGTCGCTGCTTTGCCATCACCGAAGGCAAAATTAAACGCATTATCCAGGACAATCATCTCACCACAGCCGAACAAGTCACCAACTATATCAAAGCAGGCGGCGGTTGTGGTTCTTGTCTGGCTGAGATTGACGATATCTTGGCTGAAGTGACCCAAGAACGAAAACAACAGCAGCATATGAACCAGGTTGCTGTTGAAACCTGCGTCGAATTAGCCGAAAAACTCGCCAGTGCCTCTCCAGAACCGGCATCTGAGCTGCCCTCATTAACCACATTACAAAAGATTACGTTAATTCAACAAATTTTAAATGATGAAATTCGTCCGATGGTAGCCATGGATGGCGGTGATGTGGAGCTTTACGACATAGAAAGTAATCTTGTTAAAGTCATCTTAAAAGGAGCCTGTGGCAGTTGTCCGAGCGTGCTGACAACCCTAAAGCAAGGCATTGAGCAAACTTTGCGCGATCGCGTCTCAGATGATTTAATCGTCGTTGCCATTGAATAGCACTCTATAGACTTAGAAACAAACCTGCTCTATCTTCTCTAAATAATCCATATAACCCTTATCTAAAGCACGGTTTAGCCGTGCTTTAGTCATGATATAGCCCTGTTTTTTGGGGAATATATTAAAAATCTTGTTATAATAAATTAACTTTTAAAAATATTTAAATAATATCAATTTCTGCATTTTCATAATCCAGTTTTTGCTAAGAAAATAGAAAGAATTAACAACAAAGTAATTGTTTAAAATTAAAAGACAGAAAAAGTAAGCAAGATCACTTTTATTGAGTGAAAAATATTTTTTGTGTAGTCACATATACAGTTATTTTGCTTTTAAAAGTTTATAACTATATTCGTAGGCAAGAAAAGTAAAGTCATTCCTGAATCCATCTAGATCGAGGAAAACTTTGCAGAGTATATTGTCAGTGTTTCAGAAGTTATTCTCTTTAATCGTAGTGGCTTATGTTTGTCAATAGAGAGAGGAAGTCTTAAACCACCCCACTCTATTGATTCTTCTGTAAGCCATTACTTAACTACCCCAAACAGGAGGTTTAATCATGAGGAAAATCGCTGTTTACGGAAAAGGCGGAATTGGTAAATCAACCACCACTCAAAATACAGTTGCTGGGTTAGTTGAATTAGGCCGCAAAGTCATGATTGTCGGTTGTGACCCCAAAGCTGACTCCACTCGGTTACTGCTCGGTGGCTTACACCAGAAAAGTGTCTTAGATACCTTACGCGAAGAAGGCGATGACGTAGACTTAGAAGACATCCGCAAAGAAGGCTTTGGGAAAACCTTATGTGTTGAATCTGGTGGACCAGAACCGGGTGTTGGTTGTGCAGGACGGGGGATTATTACCTCCATCAGTATGCTCGAACAACTCGGAGCCTATGAAGAACAAGTTGGTTTAGACTACGCCTTCTACGACGTTTTAGGAGACGTAGTTTGTGGTGGATTTGCCATGCCCATCCGCGAAGGCAAAGCTCAAGAAATCTATATTGTCACCTCTGGTGAAATGATGGCAATGTATGCTGCCAACAACATTTGTCGAGGTATTATGAAATATGCCGAGTCTGGTGGCGTTCGGTTAGGTGGATTGATTTGTAACTCCCGTAAAGTTGACCGAGAAGCAGAACTGATCATGGCTTTAGCCGACGCATTAGGCACACAAATGATTTACTTCATGCCACGGGACAACATGGTACAACGGGCAGAATTAAACCGGAAGACGGTGATTGAA
This sequence comes from Cyanobacteria bacterium UBA2566, assembly GCA_002340255.1. GTDB lineage: Bacteria > Cyanobacteriota > Cyanobacteriia > Cyanobacteriales > Desertifilaceae > Roseofilum. The sequence goes on along the minus strand of DDLS01000181.1, from coordinate 15,371 downwards.
TACGCTCCCGAATCCGAACAAGCGCAACATTATCGCAACTTGGCTAAAGCCATTGATGAAAATACCAATCAAGTCATTCCTACTCCCGTGTCTAATGATGACCTGGAAAAATTACTCGTGAAATATGGATTATTCGGTTAAGGATACACCCGTATTCTCAACGGACATCCATTCCTTTTGTTGTATTTTCTCATTTTTGAGGAGGAAAAACTCAAATGCCAGTCGCTATTCGAGCCATTGTTCGACCAGAAAAAGCCACTGATGTGATGCAAGCCTTATTGAACGCAGGCTTTCCCGCCGTCACCAAAATTGATGTTTACGGTCGAGGCAAACAACGGGGTTTGAAAATTGGGAACGTTCACTACGATGAACTGCCCAAAGAACTGTTAATGTTCGTCGTCCCCGACGAAGATAAAGACACTGTAATTCGGATTATTCTTGACAGCGCCCGTACCGGAACCGAAGGAGCCTATGGAGATGGAAAAATCTTCGTAACTCCAGTTGAAGAAGTCTACACCGTCAGTACAGGTGTTAAAGAAACGGCTCAAGTTTTAGTCCCTTCCACACCTGAAACTTCTCCTCGAACTTTAGTGACGACTTAAATTCAGATTGATCGCTGTATTGCTGATTGTTAGTGGTCATATTATTCCTAAGAATATATCCAATAGGAATCTCCAGTTTAACCGATCGTTTAACCCCTAACAATTGTAATTCTACTGTAGATTAACACTGAGGAAAGAGACATGAAAGAAGTGATTGCGATTATTCGCATGAACAAAATGCATGAGACCAAAGAAGCCTTGATTAAGGCAGGTTTTCCTGGATTTAATGCCGTAAAAGTTGTAGGTCGAGGACGGCAAGCCATGGAAGCAGAAGTGGTAGATGCCTTAAATAAGCATCCTGAAGATGCATCAGAGGTATTGCCTTTACTTGCTCATGTTCCTCGCTTAATTCCCAAGCGTTTGGTTAGTTTAGTTGTTCCTGATGAGTTGGTCAAAGAAGTAGTCAATACCATCATCAAGATCAATCAAACCCGGAATGCTGGAGACGGCAAGATCTTTGTAGTACCAGTACTCGACAGTATTCGGATCCGGACTCGCGAAAAAGGTAATTTTGCGATCGATGAAATGGGTTCAGGCATGTTTTTTGCCTAAAGTAGTCCCTAATCTAGTTGATATCGAATGATAGGAGAATTTATCTCAAACTAGCCGGATTTACTGTGAGATTAATTCGGGACGGGAGAGCGGAAATACAAAGCAGATCAACTCTAAGTATTGTTCTCTTCTCTCGTCTTTACGAACCCCAAACATAATGGAGAGAAAACCATGACTGAAAAATTATCACCGACGACTGATTTTGAATCAGTATCCCAACAGGCACAACAAGGTGTGATGCTTTCTCCGTCTCCCATAAGTCTGGAAGAGACCCAGGATAGTATTGCGGAAATTATTGAAGCCTATCCGAAAAAAGTCGCTCGCAAACGGAGCAAACATATTGTTGTTCGTGACCCATCTATTCCGGAGCAAGAAATTAACGCTAATGCCCGTACAACTCCCGGAATTATTACTCAGAGAGGATGTGCTTTTGCGGGATGTAAAGGTGTGGTTGTGGGGCCATTTGGTGACTGCGTACACATCGTTCACGGTCCGATTGGGTGTTCCTATTATTCTTGGTTAACTCGACGCAATCAGTTTAAACCGAGAGAAGATGGCAAAGATTTTTTGCACTATTGCTTCTCTACCGATTTGAACGAACATGATGTTGTGTTTGGTGGTGTGAATAAGCTGAAACAGGCTGTGCAAGAAGCCTATGATATTTTCCAACCCAAATCGATTACGATTCACTCCACTTGTCCGGTGGGATTAATTGGAGATGATATCCAAGGTGCGGCTAGGGAAATGACGCAGAAACTCGGACTTCCGGTCGTTGCCTTTAACTGTGAAGGATATAAAGGAGTCAGTCAATCCGCAGGACACCATATTGCCAACAATGGTTTCTTCCAACATTGGATTGGAAATGATACTGAAACGGAAGAAATCGAAGGATTTACCGTTAACCTGATGGGTGAATATAACATCGGGGGTGACTCTTGGGAAATTGAGCGGGTGCTGGAAAAATGTGGCATTAAAGTGGTTTCCACATTTAGTGGCGATGCCTCTTATGATGATGCGATCAAGGCTCATTTAGCCAAAATAAATCTGGTCATGTGCCATCGTTCCATTAACTATATGGCAAACATGATGGAAGAGAAATATGGTACGCCTTGGATGAAAGTGAACTTTATTGGCGTTCATGCTTTTGCCAAGAGTCTGCGTAAGATTGCCAAGTTCTTTAACGATCCGGCTTTGACAAAACGGGTAGAAGACGTGATTGTGGAAGAATTGGCGATCGCCGAAGCTCAGTTGACCCAGTACCGCAAACGACTCGAAGGAAAAACGGTATTCTTGTTCGTTGGCGGTTCCCGGGCCCATCACTACCAAGAACTGTTTGCAGATCTCGGCATGAAAACCATTGTAGCAGGCTATGAGTTTGCTCACCGGGATGACTACGAAGGACGGCAAGCCCTACCGAATATCAAGGTGGATGCAGACAGTCGCAACATTGAAGAATTGGATGTAGAACGGGATCCAGAGCGCTATAATCCTCCATCGGACGCAGAAATGGAACGTCTGCGTAACGAGAATATCATGAATGACTACAAAGGCATGATGCCCGATATGGGTGAAGGCACATTGCTAGTAGACAACATTTCTCACCATGAACTCGATGTGTTGATCAAACGCTTTAAACCCGATCTGATTGGTTCTGGAATTAAAGACAAGTACGTGATTGAGAAATTCGGCGTACCTTGCAAGCAGTTGCACAATTATGACTACGGTGGGCCCTTTGCTGGTTTCCGAGGTGCAGTCAACTTTGCCAAAGATGTGGATCTACGAGTCAATAGCCCCACTTGGCAATACATCAAAGCCCCTTGGGATTAGGGTTAACGGGCTGGAAAGCCCCTACCCTCCCTCCTCCAGTTGCAGGGGGTTTGTCCTGAACTCGTTGCAACTCTCACCCTTCATTCATCCCAACTCGGAGAGAAAATCATGTTAGAAGCAACCCCCAAAGAAGTTGTAGAACGTAAAGCGCTACGGGTTAACCCCGCCAAAACGTGCCAACCCATCGGGGCTATGTACGCCGCATTAGGAATTCATGGATGCTTACCCCATTCCCATGGCTCACAAGGATGTTGTTCTTACCATAGATCGCACCTAACTCGTCATTATCGCGACCCGATTATGGCAGCAACCAGTTCGTTTACTGAAGGTTCAGCGGTCTTTGGTGGTGGTGCAAACTTGCGCCAAGCTTTCACGACTATGTACAAACTGTACGACCCTGATGTAATTGCGATTAATACCACCTGTCTGTCAGAAACCATTGGGGATGATATTCCGACGTTGATTCGGGAAGCGCGGGAAAGTGGGATTATCCCAGAAGGTAAAGTGGTAATTCATGCCAATACCCCCAGTTATGTGGGAACTCATGTGACGGGTTGGTCTAATATGACGGCTGGGATTGTCAAGTACCTTTCAGAGAAAACTGAAACTCCCCAACAGCAAATTAATGTGATTCCGGGATATGTAGAACCGTCCGATATCCGCCAGATTAAGCATCTCCTCGATCAAATTGGGGTGAACTCCGTGGTCTTCCCAGATACCAGTGATGTAGTGGATACGCCGCAAACGGGAACATTTGAGATGTATCCCAAGGGAGGAACCTCAGTGGAAGCGTTGCATACTACTGGCGATAGCATCGCAACTCTGGCTCTGGGGCCAGATGCCTCGAAACAAGCGGCGAAAGAACTGGAAAATAAATGCAAGGTTCCCTATCAGTTGTTGGATTTACCCATCGGTATTGCCGCAACGGATCGCTTTATCCAAGCGATTATAGAAACCACAGGTGCAGCCGTTCCAGAGTCCTTGAAAGATGACCGGGGTCGGTTAGTAGACCTGATGACGGATATGCAGCAATATCTCTATGGCAAGCGAGTGGCTTTAGCTGGAGATCCCGATCAAATTGTTCCCTTAACTGAGTTTCTCGTCAGTTGTGGTGCTAAACCCATGTATGTAATCACTGGAACAGCTTCCAAATATTTCACCACACGCTGTAAAGAAATCTTGGAAGAATGGGTTCCCGATGCGATCGTCAAAGATGACACGGATCTGTTCTATCTACATCAATTGATCAAGACTAATCCTGTTGATTTACTCATTACCAACGTTTATGGCAAATATATTGCCCGTTCGGAAGATATCCCCTTAGTCCGGTTTGGTTGGCCGATTTTAGACCGTGTTGGTCACAGTTTCTTCCCCTCTGTTGGCTATAAGGGAAGTATGCATCTGTTGTGCAACATTATCAACACGATTTTGGAACGCAAAGATCGGGATGACCCCGATGAAATCTTTGAGTTAGCTCTGTAACATTAATTGCTCAAGGGTGAGGGGGTATGGTCTAGATCCCCCAACCCCGTATTCGTGTCAGCAACAGCCGATTCAGGTCGGCTCTGTCTCAACCTTTGTGTCTAAATCAGGAGGATATCATGAGTAAACTAACGAAACCCGAACACCACATTTTTGTTTGTAATTCTTTTAGAACCAAGGGAGAAGCTCAGGGCGTTTGCAACAAGAAGAAGGCAGTGAGTTTAATTCAGTATCTCGAAGGTGAATTGGTCGATCGCGGACTCGATAATGTCTTGGTCTCTTCTACCGGTTGTCTGAAACTCTGCGATCATGGCCCCGTGATGATGGTCTATCCAGACAACTATTGGTACGGGGAAGTGGATGAGGATGCGATCGATGAAATTCTCGATGCACTTGAAGACAATCAACCGGCTGAAGAATACTTATTTGCCACTTAAAGCCATCCCCACGAGTCAGGTTGGGGACAGCCATAACCTCCCTTTGTCAAGGAAGATTTATACCCTCAAGGGCGCAAGCCATGCGCCCTTCCTTATTACTTCTCATTCGGACAAAATTATGACTGGAATTTTAAGAGAGCGAGAGCAACAAATTCACCGCAAAGGAAATAGCCCTTTTGAGTTTGCTTGCAATAAAGAAAGTTTGGCGGGTGCGGTTAGCCAAAGAGCTTGTGTTTTCTGTGGTTCTCGCGTCGTTCTTTACCCCATTGCCGATGCCATTCATTTGGTTCATGGCCCCATTGGTTGTGCGGCGTATACTTGGGATATTCGTGGCGCGCTCTCTTCCGGCCCAGAATTACATCGACTCAGTTTTTCCACAGATTTACAAGAGCGAGATGTGATTTTTGGTGGTGAGAAAAAACTCGACCAAGCCCTATGTGAATTAATCGATCGCCATCATCCCAATGGTGCATTTGTCTATTCAACTTGTATTGTGGGTATTATTGGAGACGACTTAGAAGGAATTTGTAAACGAGTAAGCCAAGAAAAAGGCATTCCGGTTATTCCCGTACAGTCCGAAGGCTTTAAGGGGAATAAACGAGCCGGATATAATGCCGCTTGTCGAGCCATGTTTCGCTTAGTGGGCATGGGCGATACCACCGGCATTTCTCCCCACAGTATTAATATTTTGGGTGACTTTAACTTGGCTGGAGAGATTTGGATTATCCGTGAATATTTTGAGCGAATAGGCATTCAAGTAGTCGCTAATATTACTGGAGATGGACGGATCAAAGACATTCAGCGATCGCATGGTGCAGCCTTGAATGTGGTGCAGTGCTCTGGGGCAACCCTGGACTTAGCCAAAATGATGCAAGAAGACTATGATGTCCCCTTCCTGCGAGTCTCTTATTTTGGCATTGAAGATATGGCAGAAGCCTTATATTCAGTTGCTCGGTTCTTCGATGACGATCCCACCATTTTGCAACGAGCGCAAGAGTTAGTGCGCTCTGAATTATCCACCCTTTATGGACAGTTGAACGAATACCGCAAAGACTTAGAAGGAAAAACCGCAGCCATTTATGTCGGTGGTGCATTTAAAGCCTTTTCCTTAGTCAAAGCATTCCGGTTATTGGGGATGGATGTGGTCATGGTAGGCTCACAAACCGGAACCCAAGCAGATTATCAAGAACTGCATGAAATCACCGATGAAGGAACCATTATTGTTGATGATTCTAATCCCTTAGAATTATCTGGTTTTTTGAAAGAAAAGGATGTGGATATTTTTGTGGGTGGAGTTAAAGAACGCCCCATTGCCTATAAATTGGGGATTGGATTCTGCGACCACAACCACGAACGAAAAGAAGCCCTGGAAGGATTTGTCGGAATGCTCAATTTTGCCAAAGAAGTTCACTCTACGGTGATGTCTCCCATTTGGCAATTTGTGCCTCGACGTAACCAGCCGGAGTAATCGACAAATTTTGATCGTTGCAATTTGGGAGAGGGAAAAATCATGGGTAAAATAAAAATCAAGCAGAAAACCGAGGCTTATGTCTCCACAACCAATGCCTGCAAACTCTGTAAACCTCTAGGAGCTTGTATTGCTTTTCGAGGCATAGAAGGATGCGTTCCCTTCTTGCATGGATCTCAAGGCTGTGCAACGTATATGCGCCGTTATATTATTAGTCATTTCCGAGAACCGATTGATATTGCCTCGTCTTCTCTGAGTGAAAAACATGCCGTCTATGGGGGCGGGCCAAACTTGAAAAAAGGTATTCTCAATGTCATGGAGAAATACCATCCCGATGTCGTGGGAATTGCCACCACTTGTTTAACGGAAACCATCGGCGATGATGTGAAACGATTCTTATTGGAATTTCAAGAAGAATTTGGTCAAGAAGAGGAGCCATTACCGACTTTGGTACGGGTGGCAACTCCGAGCTATAGTGGCACTCACGCGGAAGGATTTCATGCCACGGTTAAAGCCGTTATTGAACAATTGGTGGGGGTAGAAAGTTCAGCTCCTTCCGTTTCCTGTTCCCTAAATGTATTGCCGGGTTTAGTTTCTCCGGCAGATCTGCGCTATCTGCGAGAAGTTGTCCAAGATTTTGGCATTAAAGCTACAATTTTACCTGATTTTTCGGATACATTGGATGGGCCGGCGCAACTGGATTATCTGACGATTCCAGAAGGCGGAACCCCGGTTGCTGATATTCGCGCTATGGATCGGGCGATCGCCACTTTGGAACTCGGACGAGTCTTGCAAGGCACAGGCAGCACCGGAGGAGAAGTGTTACGCGAGCGTTTTAACCTACCATTGCACCCCTTGGGACTCCCCATCGGTTTGCGAGAGAGCGATCGCTTCTTTAACACCCTGCAAGAACTCACCGGACAACCCATCCCCCAAATTCATGCATCCGAGCGGGGACGGTTAGTCGATGCCTATGTCGATGCTCACAAATACGTCTTTGGTAAACGCGCCGTAGTCTACGGAGAGGAAGATTTAGTTGTAGGATTAACCGCTTTCCTCGCCGAAGTTGGCGTTAAACCGATTCTCTGCGCCTCTGGAGGCAATAGCGGCGAACTTTCTGCCGCCATAGAAGCCGTCACCGCAGATATCGTCAGAGAACCCGTCCCCGTCCGCGACAATGTAGATTTCTACGAAATTGGCGAACAAATTGACCAAATTAAACCCGATTTGATCATTGGCACCAGCAAAGGATATCCCATTGCTCGCAAACATCAAATCCCCATGATTCGCGTCGGTTTCCCCATTCACGATCGCTTTGGCGGACAGCGCCTACTGCACCTCGGCTATCGAGGAACTCAGCGCCTTCTCGATCAGATTGTTAACGCCGTTATCGATAAGAAACAAGCCGATTCCCCCGTGGGGTATGGCTATTTGTAGACAGCGAGATATCGAGATAGGGGGATGGGGAGATGGGGAGATAGGGAGACGCGGGGAAACGGGGACACGGAGAAATTAGTTGTCTCCCCATTCCCCCATCCCCCCACTCCCCCATTCCCCACTTCCCCATTCCCTATTCCCTATTCCCCATTCCCTAAACCAACCATCACGGAGAACCTAAAATGACTACCGCCATTGATTACGAAAAACATCCTTGCTTCAATGTCGATGTAAAAGGACAATATGGACGAGTTCATTTACCCGTCGCGCCGAAATGTAATATTCAGTGTAATTATTGCAATCGCAAATATGATTGCGTGAATGAAAGTAGACCGGGAGTAACCAGTAATGTTCTCTCTCCAGAACAGGCACTTTATTATATGAATGGAGTGTTGGAGAAAGAACCCCGAATTACTGTGGCGGGAATTGCTGGGCCGGGAGACCCCTTTGCGAATCCAGAGCAAACGTTACGGACGATGGAATTATTGCGGGAAGAATACCCAGAATTAATTCTTTGTCTGTCGAGTAATGGACTGAATTTAAAGCCGGAATATATTGCCAAAATTGCGGAAATTGGGGTCAGTCATGTCACCGTTACCATGAATGCAGTAGACCCGGAAATTACGCGCAAGGTTTATCGTTGGGTTCGGGATGGCAAGACGGTTTATCAAGGCTTAAAAGGAGCCACGTTATTGCTAGAGCGGCAATTGGAAGCGATTAAGAATTTAAAAGCCGCCGGAGTAGTGGTGAAAATCAACTGCATCATCATGCCGGGAATTAATGACCATCATGCGGTGGAAGTGGCGAAAAAAGGAGCAGAATTAGGAGCGGATTTGTTCAATGCGATGGCGATGTTCCCGACTCCAGATACTCCTTTTGAGGAATTGACTGAACCCAATGGCAAGATGATGAATCAAATTCGCAAAGAGTGCGAACAGTATTTGCCACAAATGCGCCATTGTACGCGCTGTCGGGCTGATGCAGTCGGACTTTTGGGTGAAGACCGATCGCAGGAATTTGCCGGTTGTTTGGCAGAGTCTTCCAAACGGAAAATCCCCCAACAAGTCAGCAATCGCCCCTATGTTGCTGTAGCAACTGTTGAAGGCGTTTTAGTTAATCAGCATCTGGGACAAGCGCCACAATTGCAAATTTGGGAACAGACAGAAAATGGATATAACTTGGTTGAAGAACGGTTAACTCCAGAAATGGGAACCGGATTTGAGCGCTGGCAAAAATTAGCCAATAACTTGCAAGATTGTCGTGCTGTTTTAGCCAGTGGCATGGGAGAAAATCCCAAGCAGATCTTGAGTCAATGTGGCATTACGCCTATTGAACTGAGTGGGTTTATTAACCTAGGCTTAAAAGCTGTGTATGACGGGGAAGACCTGTCAAAATTCAAACGGCGCAAACAAACTGAATGCACTCGACTCGCCGCAGCCGCTTCTGCATGTCAAGGAGATGGCTTAGGTTGTGGTTGATGTCGAAATTCAGTGAGGAATGGACTCATGGTGAATGAAACGATAAGTTCTAGTGTTCCTGGCTATTCTGATGAGCCGGGGCGATCGCTCTGGCAAGAGATTTGGCTCGATTTTCAGACGATCTTCGAGCGCGATCCAGCCGCGAGAAATACTTTAGAGGTGTTTTTCTGTTCCCCCGGATGGCACGCCTTGATTTTCTATCGCATTGCCCATTATTTGCACTGTCGCCAGATTGGGTTAATCCCTCGCCTCCTATCGGCGATCGCTCGGTTTTTCACGGGTGTGGAAATTCATCCCGGCGCTCGTTTAGGACAGAGCATCTGTATCGATCACGGTATGGGGGTGGTGATTGGAGAAACGACAATTTTAGGCGACTATGCCCTGATTTACCAAGGGGTGACGTTGGGGGGAACGGGGAAAGAACAAGGCAAACGCCATCCCACCCTCGGACATCATGCCATTATCGGTGCAGGAGCCAAAATTTTAGGGAATATCCAGATTGGTAATCATGTTCGCATTGGTGCCGGGGCAGTGGTTCTCAAGGATGTTCCCCATCATTGCACGGTGGTGGGAATTCCGGGTCGCGTGGTGCGAAATTATGGCAAATCCCTCGATCCGTTAGCTCATGGAAATTTGCCCGATGTTTATGGAAGTGCGATCGCCACTTTAAGAGATCGCCTGGAATCCCTGGAAGCCCAATTACAGGAGAAGATTACCCATGAGTATTAATATTAATGACACTACCTTGAGGGATGGAGAACAAGCGGCTGGAGTGGCGTTTACCCTGGCGGAAAAAGTGGCGATCGCCCAATTCCTCGATCGCATGGGGGTTCCAGAACTGGAGATCGGGATTCCGGTAATGGGAGGTGAAGAGGCAGATGCCATCCGGGCGATCGTTGATTTAGGACTCAAAGCGGAGTTAATCGGTTGGAATCGGGCTAAAATTGAAGATATTCAAGCCTCCCTTGCCTGTGGACTGCATCGAGTTCATATCTCGATTCCCGTTTCCGACATTCAGATCCAGGTGAAGTTTGGCGGCAAGATATCTCAACTGTGGCGACAGCTAGAGGAAAGTATTACTTTTGCGATCGATCGTGGACTCTATGTTTCCGTCGGAGGAGAAGACTCTTCCCGCGCGAACCCCGAATTTCTGAGTGAAGTGATTCAAAAGGCTCAAGATTGGGGAGCCAGTCGATTTCGATTTTGCGATACGATCGGCATTCTCGATCCCTTTGCCACCTATGACACCGTTAGCCAATTGGTACAACAGTTTACCCTCCCAATCGAAATGCACACCCACGATGACTTAGGTATGGCAGTCGCCAATAGTTTAGCTGGAGTCAAAGCGGGAGCCACCTCCGTCAATACCACTGTTAACGGGTTGGGAGAACGAGCCGGAAATGCAGCCTTAGAAGAAGTGGCGATCGCCCTCAAACATCTGTACGGGATAAAATCAGGAATTGATACCCATCAGTTACGAGATATTTCTCAGTTTGTACAGCAAGCTTCGGGAGATACTCTCCCTCGCTGGAAATCAGTCGTTGGCGACAATGCCTTTACCCATGAAGCGGGGATTCATGTTAATGGCTTGCTGAAAAATCCTCACACCTATCAAGCTTACGATCCGGCGGAACTTGGATTAGAACACCAATTAGTTTTAGGCAAGCATTCGGGGCGATCGCTCTTGTACAATTTACTTCAAGAGCAACAGATTACTCTCCAACAACAAGAAATTCAACAATTGCTAGAGCAGGTGCGCGCTCTCGCCATTCAACTCAAGCGCGGATTAACTCAACAGGAAGTATTAGATCTGTTAGATCATACGAATCTCCCCAATACAAAGGAACTCCACTCCTCTTAGCGTCATATCAAGTCCGATTAAACCGCTATAGCAGAGAAAGAGTGGGTTAGGACTCCGGTTCAATACTAAAATCTAGCACCTATTCCCCATTCCCTATTCCCTATTCCCTATTCCCTATTCCCCATTCCCTAGCGCGCAGCGCTATATCGCTTCCTCCATGCTTTTTTATCAGGATATTCTTACTTTGAACAACTCATCTCTTCCCCAGGATTGATAAAGAAGTTGTTAAAATGGTAGTGTCCAATACTAGAATTCTAGTTAAACGACATCCAGTCAACGCACAAGTCCATCAAAGTTAGATCAAAACACGATAAGAAAGCGGCTGAGGAAACTATTGATGAAAATCCAGTTAGAAAGTAACTATTTTGATGAAAAATGCCAATGCCATCTCTGTGGTACCATTTTCTTTGCCGAAGAAATCATTGCCCGAGCCTATCGCAGTTCTGATGAATATATCACAGATGTATGTCCGCAATGTCTAGCATCAGGAGATACAGGAATCAGTCACAGAATCCGAAAACAAGCTGACTATTTACGTCGTTTAGCCAGCGAACTAGAAAAATTAGCTGATGGAGACATTGAAACTCCCAGTTTCGAGCATTTTCAAACCGTCAAGCAGTTAACCAAATCCATGCTTTAAGCTATTGAGGCTCAACTCTTCTAAGCGTTAAAAAATTCTCGTTTATCCTGGTTATCTAAACATTCTCACAACCTTGGGGGTGACGATCGTGAAAAAACGAGGATTTTTTTATCTCATTACAGCTCTAACCCTTACTGTCTGTATAAGCTGTAGTTCTGGAAATCCTGATACTTCAACCCAAACCCAGCTAACCGTATCTGTCGCTGCCAGTCTTCAGGATGTCATGCGTCCCATTGCCCAAGCCTATCAACGACAGGCATCAGATACTCTCATTGCTTATAACTTTGCTTCATCCGGAACCCTGCAACAACAAATTGAACAAGGCGCTCCAGTGGATGTCTTTATTTCTGCTTCCCCTCAACAAATGGATGCCCTAGAGCGCAAGAATTTATTACAACCCAAAACTCGGAAAAATTTACTCAAAAATCAAGTTGTTTTAGTGACTCCCAAAACAAAAAACTCGATTAAAGCGTTTGCCGACTTAACTCAAGAGCATATCGCTAAAATTGCTCTAGGAAATCCAGAAACAGTCCCCGCAGGACAATATGGAAAAGAAGTCCTCACTCAACTCAAGCTATATGAATTGCTGCGCCCCAAATTTGTCTTAGCTAAAGATGCGCGGCAAGTCCTCTTTTATGTCGAATCGGGAAATGTGGATGCGGGAATCGTTTATCAAACGGATGCGATCCTCTCTGATAAAATAACTATCGTTGCCACAGCTCCCGAAACCGATCATTCTCCCATTCTTTATCCCGTTGCTGTTTTACAGCAGACAGAATCTCCCGAACCAGCCCAACATTTTATTGATTTTCTCTGGACAGAATCTGCACAATCTATTTTCCAAGAATATGGATTTCAACTGGCTCAATAGACTGTAAAAAAACTCTAATTTTGTTCTCTATGATACTCTTTTTCTCTGGCAATATCGATAGAATACAGATCGATTTATAAACCCAATAAATTTAATGAAAATTAGCGCTCGTAATGCCTTAAAAGGAACCGTGAAAAAAGTGGTCACTGGAGCAGTGAATACTGAAATAACTTTAGAAATTGCGTCCGGTGTAGAAGTCACTGGAGTGATTACTAAAGCGTCCGCCGAAAACTTAGGATTAGCAGAAGGAAAAGAAGCGTTCGCTGTGATAAAAGCTTCTGATGTAATATTTGCTGTGGATTAATACAGCAGTTTCCTTTGCTATGGGGTACATCAATGGCGGTAAAGATAGCTAGAATAGCTCACTTGCTAGATTAAATCTGTTATTTATTCCCCCATTCCCCTATTCCCCCATTCCCCCACGGACTTGCCATGATCGATAACTTTTCTCCCTTGTTTATCTCCCTGAAAACGGCAACGCTTGCCACGATTATCACTTTTTTCCTAGGGATCACTGCTGCTCACTGGATATTCCGGTATCGGGGAAAAGCCAAATCGATTTTGGATGGATTATTTTTATCCCCCTTGGTTTTGCCCCCTACCGTTTTAGGCTTTTTCCTCTTGGTTATATTCGGGAAAAATACGCCAATCGGGTCTTTTCTTGCCCAGTTTAACATTTATATTGTCTTTACCTGGTATGCCACTGTGATTACAGCAACGGTGGTGGCATTTCCACTGATGTACAAAACGGCATTAGCTGCCTTTGAACAAATCGATCGCACGATTCCCCAAGCGGCTCAAACCCTGGGCGCAAGAGAACAGACGATCTTTTGGCGCATTAGTTTACCTCTGGCGTTCCCTGGTTTGATGGCGGGAGCGACTTTAGCATTTACCCGTGCTTTAGGGGAATTTGGGGCGACGTTAATGTTAGCGGGAAATATTCCTCACCAAACCCAAACGATTCCGATGGCGATTTATTTAGCGGTGGAATCGGGTTCTATGGAAACAGCTTGGTTTTGGTGCATGGTAATGCTTGGTTTGTCTCTGTTGATGGTAACTTTAGTCAATTTATGGCGTAAGTTTAAGAGTAAAAGTTGGAAGACGCTTTCTCCAGCGTCACTCTCCTCTCGGCAAGTCAATCGTCGAGTTTATCGAGCGTCTGAACCGTATTTGAGCGTGCAGATTCGCAAAACACTCTGCGAGTTTGCTTTAGATGTATCATTTACTAGCAGCGATCGCCAAGTTTTGGGGATTTTAGGCAGCTCTGGCGCAGGCAAAAGCCTGATTTTGCGCTGTATCGCGGGCATAGATACCCCAGATTTCGGTCGCATTGTTCTCAATGGTCGAGTCTTATATGATTCAGAACAGGGAATTAATCTGCCTGCCTCCGAGCGCCGCGTGGGGCTTGTCTTCCAAAATTATGCCCTATTTCCCCATCTCACTGTCGCGGAAAATATTGCCTTTGGTATTCCCAAATCAGTGAACATGACTCGCGCGGATATCGAAGCGCAGTTAGCTGCGGTATACTTATCGGGATTTGGCGATCGCTATCCCGAGCAACTCTCTGGAGGACAACAGCAACGAGTCGCCTTAGCCAGAGCTTTAGCCAGTCAACCGGATATTCTCCTCCTCGATGAACCCTGCTCCGCCTTAGATACCTATCTGCATTTACAGATGGTGAAATTATTAGTCGATCGCCTAGAGAGTTATCCTGGAGTGAGCCTGTTTGTCACCCATAATCTGGAAGAAGCCTATCGCATTTGCCAAGACCTCTTGGTTTTAGATCGAGGAGAGGCGATCGCTTTTGGCAGCAAAGAAGATATCTTTACCGAACCTCGGTATGAACCCGTGGCTCGAATCACCGCTTGCAAGAACTTCTCCCGCGCGACTGTCGTTGAAGATGGGCAAATTTTAGCCATTGATTGGAATTGTGCCTTAACCACCCATAAACCCATTCCCGATACATTGACTCAAATTGCCATTCGAGCGCATCATATTACCTTTGTTGCCGATCTTAACCAAGAGAATACCTTTGAGTGCTGGTTAGCCGACACCAGCGAAAGTCCTCACCGGATGACGTTATATCTCACCTTAAATCGTCCCCCGAATCATCACCGCGACTACCATCTCCAGGCAGAAATCTTTAAGGAGAAATGGGAAACCTTGCAAACCCAACCCACTCCCTGGTATGTCTGTCTGCGATCGGAGAAACTGATATTACTGCAAGAACCAAGGGTTTCGGCATTGAAGGGGCGATCGCTCAATCCCAACTCTCCCCCTTCAATTAAAAATTAAAACCTGTACCGATTTTAACTACTCAAGACCTCTCCTTGTTGAATAAAGTGCATTTTGAAATGAGTCTGTCCTTGGTTTTCAACATTAAATGTACTTTCCTTAATGGTACAAACTTCTGTCTGCCAAATTTTAGACTGATCATTAGTAACAAATTTCAGCTTTCCAGAATCCACAAAACGGATCCCTTTGACTGCTATTTGATATTGATTATCTTGGTCATCCTTAACATATCCAACAACTTTGGCTAAACAATCAATATCAACCTTTTCAAAAGAACTATTATAAACTTGATTTGCCACTCGATACCGAATAAAAGAACCTATAGGATATCGCGTGTTCAATTGTTTTTTGTCATCTTTCGAGTTATTGGTAACGGGGATAGGAGCTAAGGGTGCTAAAGGCGCTTTGGTTGTGTTTAAGG
>DDLS01000195.1 GCA_002340255.1 Cyanobacteria bacterium UBA2566 | reverse complement strand
CCCCATAGGAGGGTCTTCAGCTACTTACCTTACTGAGAGACTAGAAGCCTTGCTGTGTCTGGTTTACGGGAATTACCACAATCGCTTTTTATACCTTCTTGCAGAGCGATGCAGTAATTCCAATCTCCTCAATCCTCCTATAACGTTTGTACAGTTGTTTTACAGCGATTTAGATAGATTTAATTCTATGCTGGAATAAGAAATACTCACTCAAAGTCTATGCTTTGGGGACACTCTCCTGTCCCGTACTACTCAAGCCATGCTCATAGCGACATATATTTGCCCTGTAAGGCGGGTTACCCTCTTAAATACACTATCGGTACTCTTTCGTGGAAATGCCCACACAGTAAGGGTTTCAGTTATTGCAATAATACAGAGTATATGACTTAGTAAAAGTTATAAATTTTCTGTTAGTAATAATCTTAGTTTATATCCATCTCTATCCTTACCCCTAACTCTGGAATCACGACGTAAATCACGACGTAAAGCTCAAGTGCAGACACAAGCGAGCTATGACTGTACAGTGATCGTTAGTACCAATAATCACGATAAAAAAATAGTAACTACACTGACCTTGTTACGCCATTGAGTCCCAAAACTCTAGCCCTAAAGTCTAGGAAGGTCTCAATATCGATGGTTTGTTGCTCTTGTTTTTTCACAATCCGAATTGTTCCAAAGTGCTTAGTGACCTTGTTTAATTCTCCATCAAGTCTGGTGTCTCTCAAAAGCTTCAAGATTCCTGTGTAGGCATTTTTGAACCCTTTGGAGCAAATAGTTTGGGAGCCAGAAATTGAGACAATCAACTGACCCCAGTTACGGGTCAGTTCAGAGATGATGAGAACCATAGGGAGTGATAGAAAGGTATATATTTTGTCACCCCATGACCATGAGCAAGAAGAGAATTACGCCGGTTACTGGACTGAGTGAAGAAGATAGGGAACTTCTTTTGAAAATAGGAGAAGGAAAAATATCCAAAGGAGTGAGGATAGTGGCTGCCATCAGAACGAAGAATCCCCATCAAGTACATTTTACCTAATAGGGTTTGGCATATTTATTGGATGACTGATAAGCTCCTATGCGGTAGTGCCGTACAAGTGTACATTAGCATTAGGCTCCGCAGAGACAAGGTGATCTTCCAGGAAAAAACCAACGCCTTCTCTGTCATCAATCCACGCTTGAATCCTTGGGTCAGGGTGTAAAAAATGAGGGTCAAGCCTAATCCAGTAATCCCATTGCCTAGCAGCTCAAGGGGTGACAAGAAGGCTAAAAGCTAGACTTTATAAGGGATAGAGCCTGTAAACCAGAGTGAAAATTCAAGAACTTATGAGGTGTGGATTTCATCAATTGTTCAGCCAAATCAGACCAACATTGGAAGGAGTCAAGCCACAATAATCCATAGCATCCGATGTAAAAATGACTGTGATGTTTTACTTTACGTGAGCTTTCTGTGGCCCGGACAATATAGGAACAACCTTCTATTTTTTCCCAAGCTATGCCTTGTAAAGTTGCCCAAGTATAAGCCATAGCTATAACTAAAATAGTCGCTAACAACCGTTGGTCGTTGACTCGTGTATACTCCAAATTATAACCTCCGGTTTTACAATCTTTGAACATTGTTTCTATTCCCCATCTAGCGGAATAAAATGATAAGGCTAAGTCCATATCATCTCAACTGGTGAGGATAAACCAGGCTTCTTTTTGTCCCTTTCCTCTATACTTTCTTTTCCAATAAGCTGCTAAATTAAAGGACCCTAGCTTATGAGATTTACCACAATATACCTCTCGGTAGAATCGGCTAATTCCGGGTCTTATCTCTAGAGTCTCTAGAGACTGATACAAAGAAGAATTTTCGGCAATACAGGTCCTCTTTTTTTGACGAAGTATAAAGTCTACAGTCCTTGACCAGAGCCACTCCCCTAACTTTACGCTCTGAAATTCACGATCTCCTATTACTACTATTTTATACTCCTTTAGCCCCTCTAATACCGGGCTTAATACTCTTTGTTGTTCCTCTAGACTACTGCTTCCTTTTTTACTCAACATTTCCCAATATACCGGCAGGGCATGAGTCCCCCACACTAGACTTAGGTTCTTGTTCCTGGATTGGGTATAGCCGGCTTTGCGTAGCTTCTTTGACCTACGGTAACCAGGGATATTGGCGGAAATTGGGAGGTCTCTTTTCTAAAAAAGCTTGTTTGCCTTCTGCACCTTCCTCTGTCATGTAATAGAGTAAGGTTGCATTCCCCGCAAGCTCCTGTAGGCCTGCCTGTCCGTCACAGTCGGCATTAAAGGCCGCTTTTAAGCAGCGAATGGCGATCGGACTTTTTTGTAAGATTTCTTGTGCCCATTGAATCCCTTCTACTTCTAATTGTTCTACCGGAACCACATGATTGACTAAACCCATATCTAGGGCTTGTTGGGCTGTATACTGGCGACAGAGAAACCAGATTTCCCGTGCCTTTTTTTGACCGACAATACGGGCTAAATAACTGGCTCCAAACCCCCCGTCAAAACTGCCTACTTTTGGCCCTGTTTGCCCAAAAATGGCATTATCAGCCGCCAGAGTTAGATCGCAGATCAAGTGTAATACATGACCGCCCCCGATCGCATATCCGGCCACTAACGCGATTACCACTTTGGGCATCGACCGGATTAATCGCTGTAAATCGAGTACATTGAGGCGAGGTACACCTGCATCATCTACATAGCCTGCTGTACCTCGAACACTCTGATCTCCACCAGAACAAAAAGCGTATTTCCCATCCGTATGGGGGCCAGCCCCCGTCAACAAGACTACCCCAATTTGAGTATCTTCTCTTGCGTCGCAAAAAGCATCATAGAGTTCAAATACAGTTTTGGGACGAAAAGCGTTGCGTTTTTGGGGACGGTTAATGGTAATTTTGGCGATACCATCAGTTTTGTGATAGAGAATATCTTCGTAAGTTTTAACGCTTTCCCAGTTAACAGTCATAAATGCGATCGCACCTTATAATCAAGACTTAAGGATTTTACCCCATTCCCTAACCGATTCATGTGAGCGATAGCGAGTCATTGTAGTTGTGGTAGACCATAACTTTACTATAGCCCTCTTCTGTCACTTTTGGATAAAGGGGCGTGAAACCCTGATTCCTTCGTTAGCGATCGCGGGCTGTAATGACGGAAATTCGTTAGAATTTCCCAGAGTGACAGAAGAGGGATAGAAGCGCCCCACCTGGTTTTGACAGGGCTGTTTTTGAGCAAGCTTGCTTCTCTATTGTTTTACAATCACCAGAAATCACCCTCAAACCACCCTGCCCGATTGTGGCGAAGGTATTGAAAATGAAAACAGGGTTTCTAAAACTTCTTCGGGGGAATGATAGCCTAAACCATAACAAGCACGGTTACGCCAGATAATTGCTGGAAGATGTCCCACAGGTGCAGAGAGAGAAAACCGGAGTTGATTGGTGCTTAACCATTTGGACTGAATGCGCCAGCCGATGCGATCGCAAAATACCTCATAATGGCGATCGCACTCTTCCCAAATCCATTCCTGCACCCCAAACCCAAACCGACCCTCACTATACTCATACCACAGCCAATCGATCGTCTCCATATCCGTCCTCGGCAGCGCCTCCATCTCCTCCAGCCCCAGAGTGTCCCCCTCCTCATATCCCGCCAGCGCCAATAGCAATAACCACGTATACTCATTCGCTTCTTGCGAACTCCCTGCGCCCAGCAACGCCACCAGATGACTATAGTCCATCCCTACCTCAGACGGCCAAGGATTCGGCTCTGGAGTCCCCTGTAACTCTTGTAATTGAGCTAAAACCTCATACAAAAGGTTTCTCAACTCTTCCCGTTCCTGAGCCGCAATTTTGAGCTGTTCTTTCAACCCATCCGTGTCCTGCTCTGGACACATAGACTCATCAATCCAAATCGAACCATTCTGCAACTGTTCCCCCATTAACCGTCCCTGTTTCCACCAGCGCCAAGCCGTCTTATAGGAAACTCCCATCTGTTGGGCATAATTTGATAATGTTATTCGCCGTTGTTCTGTCACAAGCGATCGCCTTCCCCATTGAGCCAGAATTGATATTAAAATGATCTAAGAATGGGGAACAAAACTCAATGTACCGGTACAGTTCTGTAGAGTTACCACCAAAAATTTATGCAGAAGCCGTTCTGGTTTCGGCAACCGGAGAATCGCTGTTATCGTCTCCGACTCTGGTTACCAGTAAAAATGTGGCTCAATTTGATGCTGACCCTCGTTTACTCAAAGAAACAGAAAATCGTCTGCGAAACGCCAAATTTGAAGTCTTATCCGTGGGTCGCTCCTCCATTAGTATTGCCGGGCCGCCAGAATTATATCAGCAAGAATTTAATACCCGTCTGATCGCACGGGAGCGCCGGGTGAACAAAGGGTTTGCAGATTTCGCTGTGGGGACTTATCTGGACTCTTTGGACAATAAACCCAAAGGCGAAATTGATACCTCTAAAACGACTTGGGCAAATGAAGTGGCAGGTATTGCCATTAATGAGCCGATTTATTATGTCATTCGCCCCAATATTCCGGCAGCGTTTCCTCCTATCATCGATCGCTCCCGACATCTGCAAGTACCGGATGATATTGCCAAGGGGTTGAAGTGCGATCGCCTGCATCAACTCGGAATTACGGGTCAAGGGGTGAAAGTGGTGATGGTGGACTCCGGTTGGTACGAGCATCCCTTTTTCCGAAGAAATGGATACCGAGGAAAGGTGGTGTTAGCTCCCGGTTCATCGGAACCCGACAGAGACGATAACGGCCATGGAACCGGAGAGTCTGCCAACTTATTTGCCGTTGCGCCAGAGGTAGACTTTACCATGGTCAAGGCAGATGTGGCGCTGTATAAGCGACCGTGGCGGAATGTGAATGCGATCGATCGCCGCGTTGCGGGAGGCGATCGCCCTAAAACCCGATATCATTGTTTGCAGTTGGGGAAGCGACCAGAGAAGCCCTATTCTATCTCCTTCTAACAAAGTCTTAGCCAGCTTAATTGCCGATGCCGTTCGTCAAGGAATTGTGGTTATTTTCGCCGCCGGTAACGGTCATGATTGGGGATTTCCGGCGCAACATCCAGAAGTTATTGCTGCTGGAGGGGTTTATATGCCCCCAGATGAGTCTCGTCGGCACGAATTGGAAGCCAGTAGCTACAGCAGTGGGTTTATTAGTCCCGTATATCCAGGGCGCACGGTTCCCGACGTTTGTGGTTGGGTCGGCCATCTTCCTGACGGACAATACATTATGTTGCCTATTCCACCGGGGTGTACAACGGACGATGGACATGCCAGGCGGGGAGATGGGACCAATCCTGATGATGGTTGGGCGGCGTTTAGCGGCACCTCCGCCGCCGCTCCCCAATTAGCTGGGATTTGTGCCTTAATGAAACAAATCGACCGGAATTTATCTCCACAAAGAATTACACAAATTCTGGAGAAGACAGCCACTGATGTTACATTGGAATCAAAGACTTATCAAAGAGATCGGGTTGGCATTGGTCATGACATCCACACCGGACATGGTTTGGCCAACGCCTGGGAAGCCATTCGAGCTATTAAACCCAACGTAACAGAAAACCCTCCGCCCATTGCTACCCCTGCATCTACCCCACCCGTCATAACTCAGGCGGTTG
Organism: Cyanobacteria bacterium UBA2566; assembly: GCA_002340255.1. Taxonomy (GTDB): domain Bacteria; phylum Cyanobacteriota; class Cyanobacteriia; order Cyanobacteriales; family Desertifilaceae; genus Roseofilum. Next base: position 9,436 of record DDLS01000195.1, on the reverse strand, counting down.
GACTTCAACCCTCAAGTGTTACCTTATTTTCATCCCCATCTGAACCGACTGTATCACCCACTGTTCTATCTAAGAGGAAACTGAAAATGTCTGCTGATTATCCCAAGCTCAGAGAAAAGTTAGACGAGATTCGCAATGAGTTTGATGCCATCTTGAAGCGCAAGATTAAAGCGGGTGAAATTGAAGAAGTCGAGCTTTCTCTATCGGAGTATAGTTTTAGTTCGCGATCGCCAAGAACTGATAGTATTCTAGCCTTAGTTGCTTGTGTAAAAGAAATCGATCGCAGTCTGAACCATGAACCAAAAGATGACGATCTCGAAAAGGCAAAAGAGCGAGTCGTTGAAAATATATTGCTTGGGGTGAAAGCAGAACTGGACGCTGAGAGTTTAAAGAATACCGGCGATAAAAAAACATTAAAAGCAGCGTTACATACTTTAGTTGAACCTGCAAAAAGGAAAAGTTCTCCAAAAATCCAGAAACAACACATTTATGCAGCTAAGAGCTTGCTGAAAGTGAAAGAGTATCAAAAGCTGGCAACGCGAGTTCTCATTGCAGCCATGAATTCTGGAAATGCAAAAATTTCTGAAATGGCGACTGAAGCTTTAGGAGAATTTGAGTCTTGCTCTTGCGATCGTGAATTACTCAGTTATAGTGAATCTGAGACGAAACTGTTTCATTCTACTTGTGGTTGGTCAGGTCCAGAAGACCGGCCAACCAGTGTACAGTGTGGTGATATTAGATATGTAAATTGTCGTAAAGATCCATGAAACTAAGAAACAGATCTAGCCCCTTTTACTTGACTGGTCATGACACTTTGTAAGGTCATCTTCATTGATATATAAAGATACCCTTGAATCCTGGCAATCCCTATCAAACTCTATCCCAAGCTCTAGAGGAAGTTTTGAGCAACAAACTTTAATATTTCCTGAGCTTAAGTTTCCGTAGATTTTATTGGGATCTGCTAATTTCGATAAATCAGAATTAATAAAAATTGCACCCCCAAGTTTCTGGGTATTAAAGGAAGTTTTCTCTAGTGTAACATATTTGAAAATTGCTTGGTTTAAGTTAGCATTTTCAAAGTTGGCTTGATCGAGAGATGAATTTTCAAATACAGTATTTCTAAGATCTGCATCCATCAGTTTAGTCTGGTTGAAAGTGACTTGGGTAAAAGTAGAGTCTGCAAAAATACTTTTGCTTAGATCGGCTTGGGAAAAACTAGTGTTACGCCAATCTAATCGATTGTTAGACAAATCAATTCCCGATAAATTTTGGTTACAAAAGCTCATGTTTGAGGAATCTAATATGTCTCCAAAATTAGACCATAATAAATATTTAAGAAGATATTTACTCAAAAAGTTGCGACGACAAGATTCTTCCTGAACAGCCGTTTTAAATGTATAAAAGGCCAACTGTCTAATTCCCAAGTTTACCATACTAGCGATTAAGATCAATCCTACTGATCATGCGATCAATTGAATCGGAACCCTTTTGAAAGTATCGATATACTGTTTCTTTTGACTATCCTTGACAAACTCTTTGACAAACTCTGATAACTCTACTTCTGGATGGTCAGATTGCATCAACTCTTTAGCGTCTCTTAACCGTCGATCTTGCAGCAGATAACCGTTATTTCTGCCTTTATTTTCCCATTCCTTAGCCTCAGCTTCAATTTTCCGTGCCGCTCTAATCGCCTCGCGACTTTCGTCAATCCATTCTCTCAGTTGAGACCAATGCCGAATTAAGGCTTCATGGACAACTTCCACCGTTTCTTGGTCGTTTGTATTTTGACTCGTCACGACTAAGTGGTCATCGGCTAATTTCTTGACAAAATTCCAATTGGATACCCCAATTTCCGCTTGCGTGACCTGCCTGCGGGTGTCTCCCATTCCCTCTCCCGGATTGACTAACTTCAGAAAAATCCGTTGAGCAGCTTTGGTTTCTTCCGGACTCAGCTTGCTCAAAATGCGATCCGCGTGACGAGTTAAAGCGCCCTGAACTTTGCCAATTTCTTGATAAGCTTGATGGGTGATTTTCTGTCCTTTACGTCGCTTCCATAGTTCGGTGAGGGCAAACTCTAGTAACGGTAAATTTCCCGGTTCATCTTCCACATCATCCAGAATCGTTTCCACTAAACCCAGTTCAAAGGTTACTCCTAGTTTTTGCGCCGGTTTCTCAATGATATCCCGCAGTTGGGTATGATTCATGGCTCCCAATTTCATGTCATCCTTCAGCACTTGGGCAAAGGAGGCATAGGACAAGGCATTACCCAAGAAATCAGCCCGCATGGTGAGTACCAACACCAAGGGAGAATCGGAACTGGGAGTATAGATATTGTCAATTAAAATATCCAGAAATCGATGGCGAACTTTTGCGTCGGTACAGACGGTATACAGTTCTTCAAATTGGTCGGCAATTAAGAGGAGGCGATCGCCAGGATAATGGCGTTGAATTCTAGTAATCACATCCGAGAGCAAAATCTCCCCACTGCGGAGGGACTCAGCCAATTGTCTTCCCTGCTTCAGTTGTTCTGTTTCATCCGCATCAGGCACATACAGAGGAACCAAGGCCGTAGCCAGAGCATAAAATGGATCGGGAATATCCTGTTTATTGTCTTTGCGAATCACACCAGGGCGAAAATAAGTAAACTTCCAAGAGCCTTTCGCTTCAAGTTTCGGCACTAAACCCGCAAACACTACAGAAGATTTACCACTCCCCGACGCACCCAACAGGGGAATAAAATTGCGCGTTTGCGTGGCTTGATAAAGTGTTTCAATCGAATCATCCCGACCAAAAAAGTCTTCTGCATTGTCAGGAAGAAAATGCAATAACCCGCGATAGGGACAACGCAGGTTATCGGTTTCGGTTGCAGTAACTTCCTCGTTTGCGATCGCTGGGGGATGGCTGTAGAAATAATTGTAGATAATGTTGTGTTCGCCAATAGCCAACCCCTTGGCCTCGCCGACCTGGGAATTGTATCGCTCCCTTTCATCAGCCATCTTCTACAGTACCTCCAATCCACGTGCATAACTGCTGCCCCTGTGACGTTAATTATAGTGGGCGATCTCGGCGATCGCGCTATGATTACAAATTATCATAGGGTGGGCAAGAGAAGGCAGCAAAATGATTCAAATCCTACAAGCATACCCTGCCCACCTTTTCGTAGAATTGAAATGGATAGACTAGAGCAATACCGAGAAACCGTGAAAAAAATACTCGATGATTATGCTGCTATTCCCCATCCCTATGGAAAAATCAATAATCTTGTGATTGTCAGTGGCGATCGCAATCACTTTCTCCTGGTGAATGAAGGTTGGAAAGGCAAGAAACATATTCATCACCTCAGTACAGGACAAAAAACTTGAAAAGGATGCAAGGAGAGGGTTTGATGGAAGTTACCACAACAGCAATCAGACCCTCATGCAATACAGTAACGCGATTCGAGAGCAATTACGACCCCATCTCGGTTGGCATGGAGCCAGACTCTCTTTCATCGCCTTGTTCATTATCGCTCTGTTCCGAGCCAAAACCGTGAACTTAGCTGAACTGGCTACGGTCTGGGGCGGAAGAACAGCAGAAGCGTCGAACTATAAACGAATGCAGCGATTTTTCCGCTCCTTTGAAATCGAGATGGATAAGTTCGCACTCATGGTGATGAGCATGGCTCAAATCCCCCAACCCTGGGTGTTGAGCATTGACCGGACCAACTGGTCATTCGGCCAGACCCACTTCAATATCCTGATGCTCTCTGTGGTGCATGAGGGCATCGGCTATCCCTTGATGTGGACTATGCTCAAGAAAAAGAAAGGCAACAGTAATAGTGAAGAGCGTATGGACTTGTTGGAGCGCTTTTTGTTGCCCTCTTTCCTCAGGTAAAGATTGCCTACCTCACTGGTGACCGCGAGTTTGTGGGTAAGCCTTGGCTCTCGTTCCTGATGCTCTCAGAGCCAATTCCTTTCCGTCTGCGTATTCGCCAAACGGACAAGATTAGTCGAGGCAGGGGTCAACCGGCCATTGCTGGTGCTCATCTGTTTCGGTCTCTGGCTATTGGCTCCGAGCGGGTTCTGCGCGGACGACGCTCGGTTTGGGGTCGTGCTGTTTATGTCATTGGCCTGCGCCTTGACCCCAAACACAAGAAACACCAAAGCGATGATGATTTTCTCATTGTCATCACTGACCATGACCCCCACACAGCTTTGGCTGACTATGGTCGTCGCTGGGGAATTGAAACCCTCTTTACGGCACTCAAGACCCGAGGATTTTGCTTGGAATCGACTCATTTTACTGATCGCGAGCGTCTCTCTAAGCTTCTGGCTCTTTTAGCTCTAGCCTTCGTCTGGGCCATGAAGGCTGGAATCTGGCGACATGGTCAAAAGCCGATTCGTATCATTGAGGCTCATGGTCGCCGTGCCCGTAGTTTGTTTCGCTATGGTTTTGACCTCCTACGCCGCTTTTTCATTGACCCACTCTCTTTTTCTGGCTCTCTCTTTCAACCCATACAACTTTTGTCCTGTACTTAGATTCATCACTGTCTGGTTCATGCGGAAATTAAGCAGGGTAAAGTTTGGATACACTACGACGGCATAGAAGACAGCGTTACTGAGGAACTTGTGGCTGCAGGTATTCTCAAAACTGAGATTGTGTTAGCCTTTCACCCTCCTTATATTCGGGAGAAAACCGGTTATGCGCTTGCCTAAACCTCGAACTAGGGAACCTGCGGCTAGAAGATCGATCGAGTTTTGATTCAGTTCTTCTGAGTCAACAAAACTGGGTTTGTTGACTAATCCTTGGATTTCCCGTGGCCGCCGAAGCGGATGCCGATGAAGACATCGTAAAGGAAACTCCAGAAACTCTGTTTTTCTAGAAGTCCAAGGGTTTGGGTGCAGCCTTTGCGGTCTAATAGAGGTTTCATCACCTGATAGGTTTTTTCGTAGTAGTACCAGGGAATGGAGGGCCAAAGATGATGAACGAGATGATAGTTTTGACCGAAAATTAACAGATTCAGGATGGGACTCGGATAAACTCTGGCGTTTTTCCAACGAGCAGTTTCATGGAAGGGACGATGGGGAAGATAGTCGAAGAATAAGCCTAGGGCTAAACCAACAATACCACTGGGAACAAACCAAAAGTTGAGGATATAGTTCAGGAAACCCCAATGATAGGCGGCGGCAACGATCGCGACCATAAATAAGCGGCTGAGAAACCATTCGAGCAGCTCATTGTTTTTCCAGAGTTTGCGCTGGAAAAAGTAGACTTCATGGTAGAAAAAGCGGGCGTTAATCAGCCAGAGGGGGCCTCCCGTGGAGACAAAATGATCCGGATCGTTTTCGGGGTCGTTGACATTGATGTGATGCTCAATATGGACGCGGGTAAAGACTGGAAAGGCAAAGCCAAGCATGAGGGCGCTACCATGGCCCAGAATAGCGTTCAGGATGCGATCGCGGTGTGCAGCCTTATGGGAGGCATCATGAATAATAGTACCGGCTAAATGCAGCGCCAAGATACTCTCGATAAATGAGAGCCAATGGGGTAAACCTGCCCACCAATATCCCCACACTGACAGCCCAATTAGGATCAGAGCTGCCAAGAACATGATCACATTGAGATTGAAAAAACTCTCAGGTGGATGAAGCAACTCTTTGGGAACGGTCAGGGGTCTCTGTGCCTCCGACACCATCATGCGATTCGGTACTCCTTCGTTTCACTGGTACAAATAAGCCTTTGGGTAGTATAGAGGATGAGGGGGAAATAATAAAGTTTTGTAACATCAACTCATTTAATGAAACTGGGCAGGTATACCTCGATCGCCTTTATCTTAAGAACAGAGCATCAAAATGGATCTATGCTGATGAGCTTCTGGTTGTTCCTATTGCCGAGTGTATTCCTGACTTGGGGAAGTAGCGATCGCCTCTGGCAAGCCTATGCCCTCCGTCCCACTGAGATTTCTATCCTCGAGACTCAAGAATCGGAGCGTTCTGGATGGTTAGTCAAGCAAGGCGGGTTTTCCCAACCCGGTTTAACCCGCTTTACTCCCGCTAATTTTGGCTCTCAACGACTCAATGAGCATTTGGGTTGGTATTTGTATCAAGTCGCCTTATATGGGCCGCCTGATATTCTGATTGTGGGCAGTTCTCGCGCCCTGCAAGGGGTCGATCCGTTAGCCTTGCGCAAAGCCATAGGAGAGGGACAGCAAGGAGAGTTAAGCATTTATAATTTCGGCATTAATGGTGCAACGGTCCAAGTAGTGGATTTGTTAATTCGGGAAATTCTCACCTCCGATCAACTTCCCCGTCTCATTCTCTGGGCAGATGGAGTCCGAGCATTTAATAGCGGTCGTTCAGACCGTACCTATCAATCAATTATTGAATCTGAAGGGTATAAACTGCTCTTAGAAGGAGTACGCCCTAGTGTTCCCTTGCTTTTGCCAGATGCCGAGCAGTGTTATGACGTTCCGATACCCTTTGCCAGTTCAGAGCCATCGGTCTCATTAATTTCTAGTGTTCTCAGTTCTCCTTGTCTATTGCCCCCGGTTTCCGATCGCCATCAAGCTTCGATCTGGGAAAAAGCATTAGCCACCATTCAAGCAAACCGCACGTTGAGTGATTTAACGCCTTTGGGGTTTTTACCAGTTGACCAAGTCTTTAATCCCCAAACCTACTATACCCAGTATCCTCGCATTGCCGGACAGTTTGACGGGGACTATAGTGGATTCTACCTTCAGGGAGAACAGGCGATCTCCCTCGAGCAACTGCTCGCCTATACCCAAAGACGGCAGATTCCGTTAGTATTTGTCAATCTTCCTCTAACTGCGGACTATCTCGATCCAGTACGTTTGGCTTATGAACAAAAGTTTCATCAGGAACTCAATGGGTGGGTCAATCATCAAGGCTTAATGGCGGTCAATCTGGTTAGCCCAGAATTAGAGAAGCTCAAGAATCCCAAGTATTTTGCCGATCCGAGCCATATTAATCAATGGGGGGCGATCGCCGTTGCCCGTGAATTAGCCAAACGTGCTAACATTCCTTGGCCAAAACCTCAATCTAGGATGGAGACTGCCAGGTAACTATGAATATGAAATCGAGTAGTCCAGTCTACTGGTTATTTATATTTAGCCTCCTAGGGGCTGTTATCCTCTGGATACTCAGAGGAATTGGTCTATTGACGTTTATTCCTGGAGGAATTATAATCCTGCTGATCTGGACAGCGATCGCTGCCGGGATTCTCCAATTAAGCATTACCCGTTTCTAGAATCTTGTTACAAAACTTGATAATTTGAGGTCATTTACGCTATAATTTCCCCTCAGCATAAATAAGCATATATTCCTAAAAAAGATGAACACCTCTTCTACTATTGCCTTAGCTACCCAAAAAAAATCTGCATCCACCTCCGTTCAAGCGAAAGAATCCTGGAAAAAGATGCAAAATTTGTATCAGGCGGATCAACAAGTTAAGTATCTACATCTAGAAGCTGAGGTGGAATGCTTATTGCAGAAAATCCAACTAATGGCTCAGAAATAAACCCTCCCCCTAAATCACCACAGATTCTGTCTACAGAACTTAAGCAATATAAGCTTTTGCCTATTGCTTAGAGCCTAAAGCGTTATACTTTCTCAGGTAGCCCAAACCGCTGTAACTCCAACTGCTACCTGAGAAAAACAATGAGTTTATCATTACCCCATCTGATCCTAATAACGTGGAATTCCCTATGGCGTAATCCCTTGCGATCGGGCTTAACCTTGGTGGGAGTATTCATGGGTGTCTTTGCCGTTGATGCCACGTTGAAAGTCGGTACAATCTCTAGAGCCATCATGGAACAGGAGTTAGCCCAGCGAGAACCTCCACGGGTGGAGATCTGGAAAGGGGGAATGACACCAGAGGATGTAGCATTTATCGAGCAACGATTGAAAGGAGTAGAGGCGATCGGTACTAGACAGTTTATAGGGGGTGAAGTTTTCTTTGAAGACAAACAAGCTAATGCTCAACTGGCTGCTGTATCAGAGGATTTACTTTCCACCACAGGGCGACGGATCGTTCAAGGGCGAGCATTTACGACTAATGATTTTACTGAGTTTCGTTCTGTTGCCATTATCGATGAGTTTATGGCCGAGCAACTCTTTAAAGATCGAGATCCCATTAATCAACGTCTATATATCAATGGTAGACCTTATATCATTATCGGTATGCTTGCCAATCTGCCAGACAGTGGAGAGCGAGAAGGACTGGTGTTGATTCCTTCAATGCTCTATTTTGCTCTGACTGGTTCTCGAAGATTCCATAATTTGTTGATTCGTCCCCAAAACATAGAAGAGCTTGAGAAGTTAGAAAAGCAGATTAACGCTTTAGTCGAGCAACGATTTCCCCAACAATGGTTTTGGGTGGGGACGAATATCGATGAAATATTGGAACAACAAGCCACCTTAAAATTAGCATCCCAAGGATTAGCATTAGTGGGATTAATTGCTCTATTTGTAGGGGGGGTAGGGATTGCCAATATTAGCATTGCCTCGGTGATGGAAAGAACCGCCGAGATTGGGCTGCGTTTAGCGATCGGTGCAACGGAGCGGGATATTTTATGTCAATTTATTCTAGAAGCGACACTATTGAGTTTAGTGGGTGGGGTAATGGCGATCATAACCGTTCACGGTTTAACCCTGATTGTTGCCGATCAATTTAACTTACCCTACCGCTTCGATCCCCAAGTCGCTGGATTTTCCCTCACTGCAGCCCTAGTCGTGGGTATGAGTGCCGGTTTTTTCCCGGCTTGGCAAGCCAGTCAACTCGATCCTGTCAAAGCTCTACGAGCTTAATTGAGCTTTGACTTGACTTTAAACTAAAAATCGATAATAATAGAAGATCGGAGTGCTTAATCAGGTTACTGAAAAGCTCCCAAAAGCGGAACTGGCGGAATTGGTAGACGCGCTAGATTCAGGTTCTAGTGTCCGCAAGGACTTCGGGGTTCAAGTCCCCGGTTCCGCATCACATTATAACCTAGCTACACCAGGCAATTGAATCCCAAAGTTCTTGCGGACACTGGAAGCTCTACCTAAAATCTACCTAAATCCAATCTAACACCCCATATTGGGGTATGGAGTAAATAGGTTAGCTATATAATCGATACTTATTAAGAAGTCTATTGCCATAGAATTTCATCAATAAACCAATCACATGACCATCACATAAGCATTGTCTATGGATAAAGAGAGAATCATAAAGTGTGATAAAATAGATATATATCCAAGCTGGAGACCCAACTAGGGTAGCCAAAGAAGATATATATCCATCGACACTCCATGGGCTGGCATGACCCGACAGAAAATAACGCGAGTTCTTATTTTTAGCGCGACGTTCGTCAGCATCAGAGACAGCAAGGTCGGAAACACTTCGATTAATGTCGCATAAACCTCGGACACCGTATCCGTTGTTAAACGTGGTTTTCTTT
>DDLS01000196.1 GCA_002340255.1 Cyanobacteria bacterium UBA2566 | reverse complement strand
CCTTGGGATGCAAAGAGGTGCCATCAGCATAAACCCCTTCGGGGACAAAATTCTGGAAATTTTCTTCCGCGCTGAAGACCGTACCCCAAGGACTGGTTCCCCCGGCACAGTTGTTAAATGTACCGATAATTTTATCGTTCAGGGTATCAATATAACCCATGCCATTGGTCTTGCGGAAAATGGACACGGCGGGGCCAGTGGCTTGCAGATAGTTTCCATCCTCTAAGCCAGAGATGCCGGTAATCCGGCGGTCTTGGGGGGAATAGGTTCTCACCCATTGGCCATTGGCCTGCCGACGTAGAGCAATCACCCCAATGCCTTGATCGATCAAAGTTTCCTTAAAGAAATCATAGAATTCAGCTTTCAAAGCGCGATCGCTTAACTCAAAGGCATTGATTCCCTCACTTCCCGCTTTGTCGAGTGCAGGCAGCACTTTTGAGGGCAGAGATTTACCCATCACCATCAGATAGGTTTGCTCCCAGGTGGGAACACTGACGTATTCAAAGTTAATGGTTAAAAACCCTGTATCTGGCCCGGTGGGGACAAAAGAGAGGTAATCATTGTTATATCCAAACCGAGAATTGCCTAGTTTGTCTCCCCAAGCTCCTATCACATCGTAAGTGTAGCCTTCGGGTAGCACCACATCATCAAGGACTTCATAGGTACGGTACCAGGATTTTTGTTGCTCTGGCGGTAGCCCTTGATAGGATAGGGGACAAGGGTATTTGACTGGATCGAACTTTAAGCCTAAAGCTTTAGATGAGGAGGCTGCGGTAGCTGAACTTCCAGTTATAGAAGCAGATCCGCCCTGTTGTCCCAAAGAACCACAGGCAACAGTTGTTGCAGTTGCTCCCAGGAATAATAAAAATTGTCTGCGTTGGAATGTCATCGTTAACGAGTTGAGTTGAGCGCTCAGTTTTTGACATTATGACTGTATCGATATTAGGTTAAGCTTTCGTTATTTCTAAGGAAATAACTCATTAATTTCAGTTGAGATTGAGCGATCGCTTGTGGCTAACGTTAGGGTACTTCACGCTAGGCAATAGGCAATAGGCAATCATAAAGGAGAATGAAAATTCCCACCCTAAACCTTAGACAATTGACTTAGAGCCAATTGTCTGAGCTAAATTCTTCATTCACTAGCTATCGTCTGGAAGTCTCTAACGCAATTGCTCTAAATCAGCCATAAATGCATCGAAGGCTTCTTGAGTTTTGCCTAAATAATTACCATCAGCCTCTAACTGATCTTTTAACTGTTGGGCAATTCCAATTAATCCTGCATCTTCTGACATATAAGCCCCTTTCATCTCAATCTCGCGCCAATATTCTTCTATCACACGAGTTCTCATTGTTTCATAGGTCTCAATTAGGGAAGCCTTGACTTTCTTTTGTTCGGCACTCAGATTTTCATATTCCAATTGACTAATTAATTCCGCTAATTCCGAAAGATGGCGGCGTACATTTTCCAAGCTCATAACAATGTCCCTTAATAAGATCGGAGAGTTTTGAGAGGTATCTTACCAGGTTCTTTGGAAGACCTCTGATACGTTACAAAGGTTAACACTATTTGCTCTCTTATCGCTCAATGATGAGATTCTCCAGATTAGGGGGAATCTTAGTGGCTTTCAGTAAGGGTTGTAGACCATCAAAGACGCGATCGCCAATAATCTCATGTCCATCAGCATTAGGATGTATGATATCATCTTGCCGGTATCGCTCATCCCTAAGTAAGCCCTTGAGGATCTGAGGAATCAAATAGGCTTGTGTCTCCTGGGCTAATTCCTCAAACATGCGATCGTAATTATCCCCCACTATGCCTACATTTATGCCTAAAATCACGGCGATCGCCCCCTGAGCTTGAATCTGGGTTATGATTTGGCGTAAATTCTCCTCCGTCTCTGTTTCGGGGATGCGTTGTAGATAATCATTCCCTGACAACTCCACCATGACTAACCAGGGATTTTCATCCAATACATCGGTTTGCAGACGCGCTAACCCCATGGCTGTTGTATCGCCTGCAACGCCTTGATTGAGAATCGCCACATTCAACCGACGACTTAAAACACTGGGAAAGGCTTGCTCTGGGTTTACTCCATAGCCAGAGGCAATGCTATCGCCTAAAACAATAATCTGTTCTCCTTGTCCGAGTTGCAAATTTTTGACCTGGTTTACTGAGGAACTGCAACCGATGACGAGTCCCCAGGTAGTAAATAACAGGACAAGAAAAACGAGCGATCGCTGAACTGTACGTTTTGCCAAGGGAAGTGGAATTAAACTGAGGATAAACGAAATCATGATGACAGGGAATCGATTAATCATCCCTATTTTAGCGATTTCCTGGAAGTTTAGCCTTTTGGCGATCGGCAACGAATGGGACTTTTTTAACCGCTATTTTTATTACATTGAGCTATCTTCTGAGTCAATGGATTAATAATGAATTTATAGATGTCATAAAGACTCGATAGTTCCTTGAGAGGAAATCGTTGCACTTGCCACGCTCCATTCAACTCACAGCCTAGAGAATTCGGATAAAAACGCCCAGAAATCCATCCATCTTCTTCTTTTTCTGTCGTCGTCTCAATGCGTATAAATTTCCAAACCATTTCTGCCATATCATACAGTCGCGTTTCGGGATTATTCGGTTGAGGCTCGACGATAGCAATCCAACATTCAGGTTCCTCTACATCCGCCACATTGGGATCGTCACACCCCACCCAAATCCAGACAAAAGCCATATAAGGAATTTCTTGGGCGAAGTAATCATCAATGCAACGATCGCCGATTAAACGATCTGCATCAACATAAAAACGCCCTAACCAAAAGGGGAGACCTGTATCATAGGGTTGCTGACGACTCGATAAGGTATAATGATCTAATAACATATACTCGTCATCACAAACGGCAAATAGTTTATCTACAGAAAGAGGTAAAAGTTTTTTGCCATTGTTTCCTGATGAAAATCTTTTATCTAACAGTTGAAATAGGCTGCCGACTTGCTGATGATAAGCGAGCAAGACTTTGTAGCTTTGGGTCACTTGCTCTACGATTTCTTGACTCATCATAATTGGATTAGAAAAATTCACCGATAATAAAAGGCTGTAGAGTTACAGCCTTTTGAGTTCATTTATTCCGGGTTTTGGTGTATTTGACGTTGGGTTGATGACATCAAAGCTCGATTAATCGGAAAACCAGGAACAGGCATGACCTGATATTTTCGTTGGGCTTCGAGTTGTTTGAGTTCGGTATAATCAACCCAGTGGATGCAGTCTACGGGACAGGTTTCGATCGCCTCTTGAATCAGCTCTTCTGGGTCTCCATCTTGCTGGATTACTCGCGATCGCCCATACTTGTCTTCAATATAAAACGTATTTCGGGCTACATGGGCGCAATGTTTACACCCAATACAGGTTACCTCATCCACATAAACCCCTTTCTGGCGCAGGATTCCCCCCAATTCGGGTTCAAATCCTGTCCGGTCTGGTTCATCCCGCCACACACCACCTAATTCAGGTTCTAGTCCACTGCGTTCTAAATCCCGATCGTCAGTTGAAAGGGGATAAAAATCATCCATTATGCACTCCAACGTTGCAGCACTAAGCGAATTGAACCATCTTCATTTTTCTGCTGTTCTGCTACTTCAAACCCTTGTTTTGCAGTCTCTTGCACCACTGTATGATAGGCATAGCGCTGGGTGATTTTATTAATAAATCCTTGTACGGAAAGATTCTGCTGCCAGAATTGCATATCCGAAACTAATTGATAGGATTGGCCATTCCAACTAAAGCCAATATCGTAACCATTCTCTTGTTCGATTACTACTTCAGCGTCGTGAGTTTGTCCTTGATATCCGCGAACGGGACTCGGGCCAGATTTCCAATCAATCTCTAACTCACTTAAAGCAGTTTTCAGAGCCTCTAAATTGCGAATTTGAGTTTTAATTTGACTAAAGTGTGACATGGCAGGTTGTTTGGTGTAAAAATACAAAATACAGTTGACACAATCGTTACCATTGGCTGAACGTAGCCTGATTCGTGGTAACGTCCTGTTCCTGTTGCACTTGGGCAAAATACTCAGCCGTTGGTTCGACTTTGAGGACATGACCGAGTTGAGCTTCAATGGCTGCGGTCACTTCTGCACAGGACGATCCAACAATGCCAGTAACGGTTTCTTTTACCCGACCATCCGGGTAAATGATGAACTCTAGGGTTTCCATGTGAGTTTGTCCCTGATAAACCAAGTCTATGGTTCTTGCTTAAAGGCATGAACCGGACTTTTAGTTGCATCATAACGACGCAAATCGTAACAAAAATTATGACACACTTGAAGTGTGTTCTCAATTATTGGTCAGTGTGACGCAAGTTTCTCAAATCGTCAAGAATCCTAGGATATAAGGATTTGAGGGTTCACCGTCGAAGATATAAATCGTTATCATTTGTAATTATTTCTCATAAGGGCTATGGGCGAAGGAATCACGCACAATGGTTGATAATGGAGGATTAGTCTGGTTCAAAAAATTGGTGTAACGACAATGAACAACCAAAATATTGGGGTGATGCATGTTGGTGTTTTGGGCTTTGGTGGTTTGGGACAAGCTGCGGCTAAGGTTTTGGCTCCCAAAGGGGAAATGCGGTTAACGGCGGTGGCTGACCATAAGGGCTATGCTTATCATCCAGAAGGGTTAGATGGGGATGCTTGCGCTCAAGTGTATGGCGATCGCCATTCTGTGGGATATTTAGAGCCATGGGGAATCCTGAGCGAGAATAGCATTGCTGATTTGATCCAACAGGCTTCTGTGGTAGAGGGTTATTTTCTAGCGCTTCCCAATCTCCCCAACACTTTCATGGCAGATGTGGCTCGGCAGTTTATTGCCTCCGGTTGGCAAGGGGTGCTGGTGGATGCCCTCAAACGTACCAGTGCCGTAGAACAACTGCTAGAGTTACAAGATGAGTTGCAACAAGCTGGCATTACCTACATGACTGGATGTGGTGCAACTCCTGGTTTGCTTACTGCTGCTGCTGCCCTAGCTGCCCAAAGTTATGCTGAAATTCATTCGTGTAAAATTACCTTTGGGGTGGGTATTGCCAATTGGGAAGCTTATCGGGCGACTATTCGCGAAGATATTGCCCATATGCCCGGTTATGATGTGGAGAAAGCACGAGCGATGAGTGATGCCGAAGTCGAGGCACTCTTGGATAACACCAACGGTATTCTGGCTTTAGAAAACATGGAACATGCCGATGATATTATGCTGGAATTAGCTGGAATCTGCGATCGCTCCTGCGTATCCGTCGGTGGTATTGTCGATACCCGTAACCCCAAAAAACCCCTCAGTACTAACGTCCAAATCACTGGACGCACCTTTGAAGGCAAAATTTCCACCCATACCTTCACCTTAGGCGATGAAACCAGCATGGCGGCCAATGTTTGCGGGCCAGCTTTTGGCTATCTCAAAGCCGGAATTTCCTTCCATCGTCGCGGTATCCACGGACTCTTCACTGCGGCTGAAGTCATGCCCCAATTTGTCCGCTAGATGAGGATTTGCCTTTAGTGATGGCGATCGAGTAGAGTGTCTATAACCCTACTCGATTTTTCTCGATTAATTCCCATTGATATCATTCAGGTTTGCCAAGATCCAGAGATTTAATCTGCTCAGAAAACCAATTGGCAACGGTTATATTACTGGCTTCTTGTAAACGGACAAGGGTTTGTTCTAGAAGAGAGATGGGTAAACCCGATAAACCTTGGGAATCATCGCACTCTTTATATTGGTTATTGTCTTGTAGCTTGAAGGCAAAAACTCGCTGTCCTTTGACATCAATCACCCAATATTCAGGGATACCTAAAGAAGCATACAAGTGTTTTTTCTCATCTAAATCGCTTGATAAGGTGGTATCAGAAATTTCACCAACTAGATCGGGGACTCGCCAGCGATCTAAATCAATATAGCGTTTTTCTCTAGGATTCCAGGTGGGATAGTTGTCTCCAATATAGAGAACTAGATCGGGGGCAGCAGAACTTTGGTTCGTTTTTTCCAGTAAACAGCCACCGAAAGAGCTAAGGTTTTGATTTTGCTTTTGACTAAACCAGAATGCAAAAAGCATGGTGAATAAATCCCCAATGCTAGAGTGATTAATTCCTTCTGAACCCATTTCGACTAAGAGTTGATGTTGGTAGTAGTATAACTTTATTTTTTCGGGACAGTTGCGATCGCGCCAAGCCTCGTAATTTTCCCAACTAGAGGGTTGCCACAGTTGCAAGGGAAGTTCATTAGTGGGAGGATTACAGATGAGTGAAGTCATAGGATTTATGGTACTTGGGTTATGCCTGTAATTGTATGTCATGTTAGCGGATGGCTGACTTACCATACAAAATCAGCAAAGTTTTACCTGACTGCTTCTTGGGCGATCTCACAAATTGGAGCAAGGTTATGCAATCATCCAAAGTGTTACAAGTTGTGTTGTGTTTAGCTGGAGGGGTTGCGATCGCCTGCCGAGTTGTATGCCATGAATCAAATTGATCTTGGTGGCAGCGTTAACTTTCTCAGTGAAATTCGTGCCCCTGCGAGAGCTTTGTTCAGCAGTGGTATCCTCATGCTCATGGGTGCTTTTATCTCCCAGCTTACCTTTACATCAACTATCTTAGCTACCTTAGTTTATTTGTCTTATGGTCTTTCCAGATTGCTCGGTATGACAATTGACGGTATCCCAGTGGCTTCCTTAGTATGGTCAGATGGCATTGAAATTGTTCTTGGATTAGTGTGTCTATTTTGTCTGTGGTTCTACAGAACTCAATCCGATGCCAATTGACCGATACTGAGTGCGAATCCGAAAGCCTAAAAGACTCATCTATTAATAGGAACGTTAAAATAGGAATTGAAAATACTGGTACAGTAATATTATATTGAACCAGTAAATCGTCAATCACAAGATCGATGAACATCCCAGAGTAAAAACAATTAAGTCTACTAAAAAAACATATTTTTTCCCTGACATTGTAAGACCTTTTTGTATTATAATAGAGTTCTAGATGAAAACTTTTGCGTAAACAGAGATGGAACGACGGGCTGTAGAAAAACCATTAGATCCTCAAAGAAGAAAGGGTGACAAATACAACCTCTTAGTTCAGCCATTCTTGAAATGGGCAGGTGGGAAGAGACAACTCATGCCAGTCATCAAAAAGTATATTCCACAAAAGTACACTCAATACTATGAGCCGTTTGTTGGCGCAGGTGCAGTTCTGTTCTCACTTCAACCCGCAAAAACCGTAATTAACGATACCAACAAAGAACTCATGAATTGTTACAATGTAATTAGAGACAATCCTGAGGGGTTGCTGGAGCTTTGTAAGGAACATGAGAAAAAGAACTCAAAAGATTATTACTATACATTACGCAGTCAAGATAGACATTCTACTTTCAAAACATTATCGTCAGTCAAACGAGCAGCACGGCTCATATATTTAAATAAAACTTGTTTTAATGGATTGTTTCGTGTGAATAGCAAAGGTCAATTTAATGTCCCCTATGGAAACCCTATCAATCCGCTTATAGCAGATCCTGTTGTCATAAAGGCAGTTAGTAACTTTCTAAATCAAAGATCGGTTAGAATCTGTGAAGGTGATTTTGCGGATTCAGTTTCAACCGCAAAGAAAGGAGCATTTGTTTATTTTGACCCCCCATACCATCCCATTTCTGACACATCATCTTTTACAGGGTATAGTATCAATGGTTTTGGTGAAAGGGAGCAGGAGAGACTGAAGCTAGTTTGCGATAAGTTATCAGACCGAGGTTGTCATGTATTAGTCAGTAATTCCAATGCTCCATTCATTCATGAGTTATACAGCGATTCTCGATATGAAATCGTTGAAATTAGGGCTTCACGGGCAATCAATGCAGTTGGCTCGAAAAGAGGAAAAATTCAAGAATTATTAATTCATAACAAATATGAGTGCAAAACCATCGAGAAATGATAGTGCTTGGCAAGCACTATTTGAAGAACAGAAGATACTGGAAGCAATCGAAAGAGAGGGTCGTTTTTATATATCATCTGAAATAATAAACCAGGAGAGAGAATCACGTCTGATGACAAAGTTCGATCATCAGGTTCAGCTTCCAAGGCTTTTTCGAGATAATAATCTCTCTATACAACCTGTCTCTAGAGGTGGTTATGTTATTGGTCATTTTGATAGCTACTTTTCACTTTCTGAAGATAGAACGTTACCAGAAATTCAATATTTTGAGCTTCCATCTCAGATTGAAACTATTGTGCCTCAGCAGATAACTTCTGAGTCATCAGCTATTCTCTGTGCTTATTTGTCAGGGATGCTAACCGATATTTTGGAAGAAGAAACACTTTTTACAGTGTTTGGTCAAATGTCTACAGGACAGTTTGACTACGAAATCTATAATTCCAGGACTGCTGAAGGTCAAAATATTGCAGTTGAGAACTCTCAATGCGAAATAGATGGTGGATTTGAAGGAACCAGTAAATTCGCAATCATTGAAGCTAAGTGTCAATCTGTAGATAATTTTATTATTAGGCAACTTTATTACCCTTATAGATTATGGAAATCAAAAACGAATAAAGAAATAGTTCCTATTTTGCTTTTGTTTTCTAATAATGTTTTTACATTTTATGTGTTTAGGTTTTGTGATTTATATCAATATAATTCAATTCAACTTAAATCTGTTCATAGGTACTGTATTGGACAGTATGAGATTGAGCTATCAGATATAAAACAGGTATTGAGTAAGATCGAAGGCTTTGAAGATGAGAATATCGCGCCCTTCCCTCAAGCTGATAAATTTGTAAGGGTGGTTGATTTGTTAGATAAGCTTTATATCCATGAAGATCCACTTACCAAGGATGTAATAACAACAGAGTATGCATTTAATGTGAGGCAAACAGACTACTATATATCAGCAGGTATTTATCTAGGACTCTTTGAGAGAGTACAAGGAAGTTCGGGATATAGATTGACTGATAAGGGTAGAACAATTGTGACGCTCGATCCTAAGAGGAAGAATCTCACATTAGTCAAAGCTATCTTATCTCACAAAGTCTTTAATCTGGTTCTCAGAAAGTATTTGGCCAACTCAGAAAAACCGGATCGAGAAGAAATTGTTAAGATTATGAGTGACAATCTTGAAAACCTTAATCCAACAACGATATCAAGACGCGCACAAACCGTTGAGAAGTGGATAGACTGGATACTTCAACTTACATCTACTTGAGGTTCTCAAATGAAAAAATACCTAGGATTGCTATCTACTTTAATTATTACCGGATTCTCGTCAAGTGCGGCACTGGCATCCCCGGAACCGGAGCGAACCGTCTCCTGTGATGTACTGGTAGTGGGTGGGGGACTGGCAGGTACGGCGACTGCTTATGAGGCGTTGCTCGGAGGTAAAACGGTTTGCCTGACGGAGTTGACGGACTGGGTAGGGGGTCAAATTTCTTCCCAGGGAACTTCGGCGTTAGATGAGAGAACGACACAAAGAGCGCAATTGTTTTATTCTCGCGGGTATTTGGAGTTGCGCGATCGCATCTTCCAAACCTATGGCAAGCTAAATCCAGGTGAGTGTTGGGTGAGTGTCTCCTGTTTTCTGCCCAAAGATGGTCATTTGATCCTGATGGAGATGCTGGAAACTGCGGCGAAACGGGGTAAAGGAACGCTACATTGGTATCCGAATACGGTGGTGAAAGACCTCGATTATAATGTGAATCGCACCCTCATTCAAGCAGCAAGTGCCATTCAACACCAAGCCGCACCAGGCGCACCTCCCCTAAATACCCGCTTTCTCTCCCAAACCCTAGAAGATGCTTACACCTACGACAATTCCGAACATCTAACTAAAAGTATTATCCGCTTCATTGCACCTCAGGATAAACCCTGGTATGTCATCGATGGGACGGAAACCGGGGAATTAATTGGACTCACCAATATTCCTCACCGTTTGGGGATCGATCCGCGATCGCCCCTAGAACCCTCTTCCTCCAGTGAAACCGGCAATCCCTACTGTACCCAAGGCTTTACCTACACCTTCGCCATGGAAACCATGGACGAACCCCAACCCCAGGTGATGCCAGACTTTTATCCCCAATATGCCCCTTACTATAGCTACGAATTAGAGCGCCTAGCCAGTTTCGATCTGGTATTCACCTATCGCCGGATCTGGAGTCCAACCACAGGAGAAGCCACAAAATTTAGAGGCATTGGCTTTACAACACCCACCCCTGGAGATATCGGGATGCAAAACTGGACATGGGGCAATGATTACCGTCCAGGAACTTCGATTGATAACTTTATTTATACCCCGAACCAACTGCAAGCCACCGGTCAATTGGAGCCTGGAGGATGGATGGGAGGACTGCGCGTTGATGCCTTACGCAAAGCCGAAGAACATGCATTGGGATTTTATTACTGGTTGGTTGCGGGAACCACGGATTCCCAATTGGGAGATGGATTTAAAGAACTCCATCCCAATTATCGCTTTTTATCTGGGTTAGACTCCCCCATGGGAACCGCTCACGGACTGTCGAAATATCCCTATATGCGTGAAGGACGACGGATTATTGGTCGTCCCAGTTGGGCCCATCCTGATGGGTTTACCATCTGGGAAATCGATATTTCGCGCCAGGGATATACCGATGAATATTATAGCCAAGCCTTACCTCTAGAGGAATACAGAGCCTTTCGAGCGGCGATCGCTGGATTAGAGGCGATCGAGGTTCTGCAATCTGATTCTCTACCCAACCCTCCCCAACGTCGCACCCGCTCCACCATCTTTCCAGATTCTGTTGGCATTGGTCACTATGCGATCGACTTTCACCCCTGCATGACACAAAGTCCTCCGGAAAAACCCGGTAACACCGAGCGCGAAGGAGAACGTCAAGGCGCAGGGACGGCTTACCCCTTCCAAATTCCCCTGCGAGCCATGATTCCCCAACAATTGAATAACCTGTTAATTGCTGGTAAAAGTATCGCCGCCAGCCATATTGCGGCGGCTGCTTATCGGGTGCATTCCTTTGAATGGTCAGTTGGTGCAGCCGCCGGGAATACGGTTGTTTTTGCCCTCGAAAACGATCTGATGCCTTATGAATTGGTCGATAATTTGCCCGCACCAGAACCCCAATTAGAAGTCCTGCAACGACGGTTAGTGAATCAAGGGAATCCGATCGCTTTTCCCAATACCTCCATTCTCAATGAAAATTGGGACAGTTGGCAGTAAATCTCGCAAGATAATCTCGATCTCCTACTCTAGAGGCGAATCTTCCTGTATAACGGGGCATCAGAGGCGATTCTTAGCCCAGTTGAACGGATTCATACATCATGGGGGCGAAAAATCTTTCGCCCCTACTCTGCTTCACTAGGGGGTTAATAACGGATGCTGTCACCGTCAATATCTTCAGCAGGAGGTGGGGTAGATAAAACCGTTTCAGTGCCATCATCATATTGATCTCCATCGCCATCCGGAATTTGATCGGGCATATAGGCAGCCGTGAGCAGATGTTCGATCCCTTCCGGAGCGTCTATATCTTCAATCGTTGATTGGTCTGACTGATTGAAATACGATCCCGATTCAAAAGCTACGGTTTCGTCCTCAGCAATTTCAATCGGGGGTAAGAAATCTGAATCAGAGGCCACTTGGGGCAGATTGGGGTTGTGTTCGTTTTCTGTCCAACTGGCTTCTTCGTAGGCACAATATTGTTCCCAAGTCCAAAAGACTCCTTGGGATTGAATGAAATTATGATGTTGGGGATCGATGAGTGCCTGGTAGAGACAAGCGTTGCTAAAGTTAGTCTCTTCTAAAACTGTGCCTTGTAATTTGGCTCCAGTCAGGTTAGCCATGCTCAGATTAGCCCTTGATAGGTTGGCGTTGGATAGGTCAGCACCGGATAAGTCCGCACCAGATAAGTTGGCTTCTTGGAGTTGGGCTCCACTCAGGTTGGCTCCTTGGAGGTTTGCACCCTGGAGATTGGTGTTTTGCAGGTGACTTTTGGGTAAGATGGCGTGTTGTAAGTTGACCCCAGGAAGCTGAAGGTGATGGAAGTCTCGTCCCAGACGTTGCCAAAAGGTGAGGGGGGACAAGATCGATGCTCGGCCAGCTAAAGTGAGGAGTTGATTGGGGTTGTAAGGGAGCCAACGGCCCAGGGTTGTGGCCCCTATTTGCCGGTTGAGATCGATGACTGTGGACGGTTCACTGAGGGTAAGGCGATCGGGGATACCACAGGGGTAGAAGGAAGTAGAAGTGGCACGAGCAAAGACAGCAATCAGAAGAAGGAGATTGATGCCGAGGATAGCATCCACTTGCAGGATATTGATGGGGTTTCCGAGGGAGTGGAAGCGATCGTGAGCTTGTTTGGGGATGGAGGTGTTAATCCATTGGGCTTGGCAGTAGCTGGCCCAGAACCGATCCAGCCGATCGCACAGAGTACTTAAATTGAAAGACTGGGGATAATTGTTTTGCTCTCGTTGCAGTCGCTCTAGGAGTAGGTCTTCACTGTTGTAAGGGAGCAGGCCAAATCCGAGCAGAGGATAGAGGATTTGGGCAATGGCGTGCAGGTCAAGCTCTTGACTGGGATCGAGGAGAGGTTGGAGCTGTTTGGCGATCGCCTCAATGGCCAAGTATTCACCGAAACTACGATGGGTGAATTGATATTCAATGGTTTGCCAGTGGGGTTTTGGGGTCTCCTGAAATAAAAAGGAGGGTAAATCTAAGGGTTCAGATTCGGCAAGGTTCAGTTTAGCTTTCAGGTGAGTGCTGTTGAGGGTCTGTTGTCCACTTTGGAGTAAAATTAGAGCAGCATTTTGGCACAGGATACGCAGGTTGAAGGGAGAGCGACCTTTGAGAAAACGAGATATGGTTTCTTGCGATCGTCCCGCATGGCCTAAACCGATGCGAATCAATTTTTGGGTCTGTCTCCCCCGCAATCGTCCGGAGGTAATTTCGCCCAGCAACCAGGTCATCATGCGATCGTAGATTTCCAGTTTTATCCCTGGAAACGGAATATCAATTAAATCTTTCTCGAAAAAACCATCCCGGTGCAAAATACCCAATAGATACAACATTAAGGGTTGGCGCACCATAGCGGCTAATTCTTTAGCTGCGGTTTTATTACTGAATAATCCAGCTTGTTTGAGAAAATCAAAATAGGATTTAGCAATTTCACGACTTTGCAACTTTGACCAATTCTTAAACCATTCTTGCACAGATTCTAAATCCATCGGCTCGATCTGAAATCGGGAGATCTTCAAGGGGAATCGAGTTTTTAATACCCCATCGAGGAACGCCACATCCGCTTCTAGTTTCTGAGTTCCCATCCTTTGAATTTTTTGCTCTAAAGCCAAACGGGAACGAAAATCAGACCGACTTGTTAAAACAATTTTATGCCGAGGCCAACCCCTCGGATCGCGGTGTTTGTGTTGAAATTGAGCAATTTGTTCGAGTAATTTCTGATAAGGGTCATCTCCCACACACCTGTAGGGCATAGAATCCAAACTATCCAAAATGAGGACGCAAGGGGGAAATCCTGGTTTTAACCAACCATCATTACGGGTGAATTCTGCTTTCTTAAATGCAGAATCCAAAGTTTCTTCTAGGGAGTTGCCCAAGTGAACTGAACCGAGGGAAATGACAATCGGCATCCATTCAGGATAGGTGTTTTTAGCAATTTCCGCCGCCCACCATTGACAAAAGCGAGTTTTCCCTAAACCAGAGGGGCCCTCAATCAGGGATAAACTATAGGTATCGGTAAGCTGTTGATTCGCCCAATTGAGTAAGGAAATACTGTTTTCAGATTCTGGAAGATTGGTGGGCAATCCTTTGGGAATGACATATAATTGAGACCAAGAAAATGATTCTTCAAAACAGGGGAAAGCCAGATTGATTTGTAGATCGGCACGATAGAATTCCCGGGGCAAATCAATGATTGCTCTTGCCCCTGGAGAAGCCACTTCTAAAAGTTCATAATCTCCTACTCCAGCTCCATAAAATCCCTGACTAGAATCGCCAATACGGACAAATTTTTGCAGTTGAGGTAAATAAATATGATATTGGGCAACGGTTTTG
Organism: Cyanobacteria bacterium UBA2566; assembly: GCA_002340255.1. Taxonomy (GTDB): domain Bacteria; phylum Cyanobacteriota; class Cyanobacteriia; order Cyanobacteriales; family Desertifilaceae; genus Roseofilum. The sequence continues at coordinate 16,253 of DDLS01000196.1, read as the reverse complement.
AGTAATTGTCCGAATAAGCCTTGATGGATCCGTTGCACTAATAATTGGCTCTCCCGATCCTCAGCACCATTAGCTACTAACCAAGCTTGAATGACTTGATGAATGTGACCAATAATGGGGGCACGATCTAAATCAGAGAGAATTTTTTCGGTTTCTACATCGGTGAGCCGTTTACGGTGAATAATTTCGAGTTGGGAAACCCAAGGGGTTTGCTCAGTTTCCGTGGATGAAGAAGGGGGGAATTGAGCGATCAAACTGCGATTTAACCAAGGTTTACACAGGGTTTCTTCTTGAATCAATAGGTTTTCTAAACCATCAAGATAGGCAATTTCCAGGGCTAACCAGGTGCTATGATTGCGAGGCATTGGTTTATACTGGCTTTCGATGTGGATCATGGCACCCGTCAGTTGGCTTAAGGGGTGAAGATGCGATCGCCCAATGGAAAGAGGTCTTGCCAGAAATTCCGCCAGAATATTGGTGTGGAAACTGGTTAACTGCTGCTCATGTAGGGCTTGCACCAGTCGAAACGCCACACCGGCTAAATCAGCTTGGCTTAACTGATGAAGGTTAATTGTAATGGGCGCATTATCAACTCGATCGGGTGTAGAGATAGATTTAAAGAGCGATAGGCTTGGCTGAATCGAGCCAAGGCTAAGATGGGATGCTTGAAGCCAATCATAAATCTTGAAGTTCATTCTACAGGTTGTGGATCGCGAATAGTCTGACGGCTAGTTTTAGAAAGGACAAGAAACAAGGCGTTTATTCTGGTTACCTCCCCCACGTTAACAATCGAAAGATCCCGATGACATCGGGGGAGGCTCCTGAATTGAGGGATTGACTTCCGAATAGGGGAACTTGAGAACAATTACCAACGGAAGCTAAGGTCGATCGGGGTGTTCGCCTTAACCGTTATCTTATGACTTAAACTATACAGAACTAAGGTTAGAGGACACAAGAGTGAGTGTGGCATAGGCTCTTTCAAGGATTTTAAAGACCAAAACCCATTACACTAAACAACGGTTAAACTCTAGAACAAGACCAGATATCCTAGGCTACTCTGGTTAGTCTATACCTAATATTTGGCGATCGCCCTGGACTCGATCCGGATTTCCCCCTGTGAATGCGGATTGGCCTCTTTTCTAAACGATTGAAACCCAGTTTAATGACTTAAATTACATCTGCGTCTTCTTTATTAAGTACATTCGTTATCCCGTTTCTCCCAAGGTCTATGAAAGAAGTTTCAACCGCCATTAACCCCCCCCAAGAGACTCCATCGAGTCCCTCAACCCAAAATACAACCCTTAATGCCATGGGGCTATCCCTATTATGGCTAATGATTATCCTCATGTTTGGCACGGCTGGGTTTGTTGCCACTTGGCTGTTAACTCGTGTGCCACCCACTCCAGATTGTAAAGAATTGTCACCATTAGCGGCTGATGGCGAGCAGCTCTATTGTGTCGAACAACAAGCTCTATCTGGCACACTAGAGGATCTAGAATCGGCGATCGCTTTTGTGGATCAATGGGATTCTAACCATTCTCTCTATGCTGAAAGTCAGCGTTTGATGAGCAATTGGTCTAACGCAATTTTAGAGTTTGCCCGTCGGGAAATACAGGCGGGTAATCTGGAAAAAGCGATCGAGATGGCCAGTAAAGTCCCGGAGAGTAGCCCCCTATATGCTGAGGCTCAAACAAAAATTGAGTTATGGCAAGCCGACTGGAATACCGGTCAGGAAATTTATCAGAAAGCACTTGAGGCCATAGAAAATCAAAATTGGACTCTGGCTTATCAGCAGTTGTCTCGGTTGGGCAAACTCAAAGATCCCTTCTGGAGTCAAGAACGATTTGTGGAAGTGACTCAGTTAATTGCTACAGAAAAACAATACCAGAAACAGCTTAAGGATGCTCGCGCTTGGGCCAGCTATGGTACGGTTGAGGACTTGGTGGAAGCCATGGAGCGAGTGAAGAAGATTCCGGCTGATAGCTTGGCTCGCCAAACGGCGCTTAAGGAAATTGCAACTTGGAGTCGCGCGCTCCTGGAAAAGGCAGAAGAGCGCTTAGAGGAGGACGATCTCGAAGGGGCGATCGCCATTGCCGAACGTATTCCCAGTTATTCCCCTCGCTATGCGGAAGCTCAAGATTTTATTCTCTTAGGAGAAGCGATCGATACGGTTCAAGAGGATAATTTAGGGGCATTTTTAGCAGCTCAAACTCAAGCCGCTCAAATTAAACCCGATCGCCCCCTCTATGAAGAAGCTCAAGGCAAAATTGACCAGTGGCAAGAGCAAGTCCAAGATGAAGTGCAAATTCAATTTGCTACTCTAATTGCCAGTGTTGGCCAACCCGTTGCCCTGAAACAAGCAGAAAATTTTGCTCAAATGGTCTCCGTTGACCGCCCTCGGCGCATTCAAGCCCAGACTAAAGTAGCCCATTGGCGCAAGGAAGTGGAGCGCTTAGAAGCTCGACCCGTTTTAGCCATGGCTCGGCAGGTGGCAGCAGGAGAAACCTTGGAAGATTTTGCACAAGCCAGAACCTTAGCGGCTGAGATTGAGCGAGGTCATCCCCTACGCATTGAGGCTCAAACCTTAATTGCTGAATGGAATAAGCGGATTGAAATTATTGAGGATCGGCCGATTCTGGATCGGGCGAAATCGTTGGCTAAGGCAGGAGATTTGTGGGAAGCCATTGAGATGGCGGAAAAAATCACCTCAGATCGTGCGTTATATGGTCAAGCCCAAGATATTATTTATGAGTGGGAGGTAGAAATTCAAACGGCTCAGGATGATGCGGATCTCAGGGATGCTGAATATTTAGCGTCTTTAGGTCGCTACAGTGAAGCCATTGGCGCAGCGTCCCGTATCGGTTGGGGTAGACCGCTGTATTATGAGGCTCAAGATGCGATCGCCCGCTGGCAAGCGACACTCGATTCTCTCTATACTCCTCCAGCTCCGGTTTACGAAGAGCCGGTTTATCAACAACCGGTCTATCAAGAGCCGGTTTATCAACAACCGGTTTACCAAGAACCGGTCTATCAAGAGCCGGTTTATCAACAACCGGTTTACCAAGAGCCAGTCTATCAAGAGCCAGTCTATCAAGAACCAGAACCCGTTTATGAATCGGCTCCTGAACCTTTGGATTATAGTCCTGAGCCACAGTTTTAAGGAGGGGTTGAGCAAAGTGTTGGTTTTCCCCTGAGCTGGTCAACCTCTCCTTTGTCTCTTAAATCAAATATCCCATGAGCAATTCTCAACCTTCTTCCATTTCCCTGTTATTAATCGTTCCCAGTCGGATCTTTCGGCTGGGACTTCAGGTGGCCTTGAAATCGTATCCTGAGATTACGGTGATGGCTGAAGTAGAAACGCCGAATGAAGCCTTAACCTATCTGCAAGCCCAACGGTTATCGATGAGAGATCGCCCTGGCGTGGGGATTATTGCGATCGATACTGCTCTAGAAGCCTCCCTAACTCAGAATGCTCTCCTGCGGTTTTGTCAAACGCTGAAAACCAGTTATCCCCACTATCGGCTAGTTTTGTTCACCGATCCAGGGACAGTCAGTTGGCAAAGGACACGAGCGGTGGGTGTTGATGGCTATTGTCCCAAAACGGCAGATCGGAGCCAGTTGGTAGCGATGCTCAAACAGGTGGCGATGGGAGAATCCTATCAGGTGAGTGTCGATCCATCCTTGTCGAAGGGCGATCGCCCGTCCTGGTGGACTCGGGTAAAACATCGGTGGTATCTCTGGGGCATCAGAACAATCTCAGACGTAGAAGCAAAGTTAAAAGCACAACTCAATCAACCGGGTTTATCGGTATTAGAGCGGGTTGTGATTCGCGGACGACTGCGGGAACTATTCACTGCTCGATGGTGTATTCATTGGTTGTTAGCGCCCCGCTTAGAAGCGGTAGAATTTCAGGAAACGACAGACAATAATGGCGATCGCCCCAATTCTGGAATCTATCCAAATCAATCCCTCGTTCCGGCTCAGTCCTCCAGCTTAGATCCAGAATGGAGTGAATCCTTAATCCCTATTTCCCCCCGTCAGCAAGTCTTAGAAACGACGGCAACTCATCTGCAATTCCAGCTCAATAATTTAACGCATACGCCCCTAGAGCTAGACATCTTAAAACCGCAAAAACGGCAAGAACTCTTGCAAGTCATTTTAGAAGAATGGGAAGTTCTGCTCGAAGATTTAAAGTTTTCCCAGATTCAAGGCGATCGATTGCTCTCCAAAAAACTAGATTTCCTGCGTGATTTATGGTCAGCGGTTGTGACTCAGTTTTTTGGCAAATATTCACGAATTATGGTCAAAGGGGCAGAAGTGGAAATTGTCCCGATTTTATTACAAGATATTGACCGAATTCAAGCAGAGTATTTAGAAAAAATTCCGTTATTTGTAGACTTGCTGAATTATTTGGTCTATGAAATCCCTTTAATGATTGACAATCGCTTGTATGCGGCAGGTACACCAGAAGCACAAAAGCGAGCGGAAATGTTAACCCAAAATCTGATTGTTCAGCTCGGCAATAGTGTGGTTAATCCTCTTTTAAATCATTTTGCAGATGTCGTAGCAGTCAAGCAGATCTTTTACGATCAGGAGCTAATCACCAGCCGCAAGATTGAACGATTTCGGAATGATTTATCCTGGAAATCCCGTCAACAACAGTGGTTTGGCGAACCGAAAGCAATTTTTGAAAGTCAGTATTCCTTATTGGTTTTAGAGGCACGAGGGATTCAAAAAGTCTCCATTTATGCCCCCAGACGGGAGGAATTAGACCAGTTAAACGGGTGGTCTTTAGGGGTAACCCTAATCCTCGAAGGTCGCGACGCGATCGCCCCCCGACTGCAAGCGTTAGTTGGCTCAGTTGGTCAAGTTTTAATCTATATCTTAACCCATATTATTGGTAGAGGTATCGGTTTAGTTGCGCGGGGAGTGCTGCAAGGAATTGGTAATTCTTGGTCAGACAGTCGGTTGAGTGGCAATGGCGATCGGCCGAAGTAGGGGAATGGGAAGACATGGAAATATGGAGACAAACTATTACCCATTACTCAAATATTTGCAGGGCTAAATCAAAGGGATATTCTGTCGATCGAGTGAGCAAAATGTCGTGAACTAAATCAACAAATTCACGATCTAGATGGGCTTCCGGTTTGATCAGTTTACTTGCAGGATAACGTTCGGGGGCTACATTCACTTCTTCTGTAAACCCAGTTTCTAGACCTTGATTTTGATGCCAAGTTAAGCATTTTCCTCTGAAGGTCAACTGAAACCAAATCAGTTCTTGATCTTGAATATCAAAAAAGACATCAAAATAAGGCTCTTCTCCCTGATACCAAAAGCGTAGCATCCCCTGATGTTCGTCAAATTTTAACAAATTCTGGCGAATGGGTCTTAAAGAGGCTCCCAGCTTCTGAATATGATCGCGAGTCATGGTTAACATAAGAATAGGAAAAAAGAAAATGATAAACAATGGAAACAGGAATTAAGAGAACTTAGGGAACGGGACTTAACTTTCTCGGAGAATAGACCGAAAGTATGGTAGCCTTTGTTTGATCCTATAGTTCTTTATCCATTGAGTGTTTTGGGAATCCGTAATAAAATGCTATTGAATTTAATCGATCGATGGAAACAGACGTTTGTGAGTGGATGTTTGTTGCTGATGGTACTCTGTGTAACTTGGCTCTTGGGTTTGGGCACACCACAGGCGATCGCTGGCATGAATGCAGACACTTTTGATGGTAACATTTTTGCCCTTTATGGTGGCAATGGTTCCCTGGTTCCCCCTAGAGTTGCCTTTGCAGATTCCCTAAAACAAGATCGAGCGACCTTATTAATCTTCTATCTTGATGATAGCCGAGATTGCAAGCAGTATGCGTCGGTTGTCTCTCAGCTTCAAGCTTATTATGGGCGAATTGTTGATTTTGTGCCTTTAAGTGTGGATCAAATTATCTTTGATGCGAGTACAGACCCCACTCAACCAGCCTACTACTATAAGGGCAAAGTGCCCCAAACTATCCTCTTCGATCGCCAAGGTAACCGGGTTTTTGAAGAAACGGGTAATATCGCCTTTGAACAGGTTGATGATGCTCTGCGGGACTTATTTGATTTTCCCCCTAGAGAGAATACCCAACCTCGCGTTCCCAAAGCGGTGAATGAGCTGAATACGGAATTAGCACCGAATTAATTGTAATTAATCTCCTCTTGGAGCGGCTTCAGGATGAGGATTCTGATGTGCGTCGCTCGGCTGCCTCTGCCTTGGGCGAGTTTGGGAAACAATCTCGCGATCTAATTCCACGCCTTGTGCAATGGATCTCCGAGCATCAAGATTCAGAATATGTGGGTGGAGGCATTGATGTGCTGTGGGATTTAGTGGCAGAAGGTTAAGAATAGGGAATGGGGAATGGGAAGTTGCAATGACCACTATTTAACTAAACTTAGAATTATGCCAAACCCGCTTTGCTGTTCCCTGTTTCCCCTATTCACCCATTCCAGGACAACAGAGCGCTAGACCAAGGTCAACGAGTTCGTAAAGTCAACGCTGGCAAATGCCGTTGCACCAACGGCCAACCCTTGACCGGAAAGGCTACCACCGACAAAGACGCTACTGGTGACCGAAACATTACCGGTAATGTTGACCTGAATATTGGCAGTGCTAAAGGTCAACTGGGCTGGAGATACCCCATTTACCACACCTAAGACGGAGGTTACGCCATTATTGGTGACTTGGATAATCGTATTGCCATTTTCCACAGTCAACGTGAGATCATTGGGAGTAATGCCACCAGTTAGACCAATGGTATCGCCAGGACGATAGTCTAGAATTACATCTGCGGCGGCGACTGTTGCTGCTGCGGTGCTGGTACGGAGGACAAACACATCATTACCCGCACCACCGATGAGAGTATCGGTACCGAAGTCACCACTGATAACATCATCGCCAGCGCCACCATTGATCAGGTCATTGCCTTGACCGCCAAAGATGCCATCATTATCCGCACCGCCATCCAGGGTATCATCAGCTTCACCGCCAGTGAGTTGGTCTTGACCAGCATCTCCATTGACGATATCATTGCCGCGATCGCCACTTCCTCGGTCGTTTCCATCACCACAGTTCACTTGGTCGTTGCCTTGACCGCCATTACAGGTATCGTTACCCGTACCGCCATTGACCGTATCATCGCCAAGATTACCATTGGTATTATCATCACCCGCGCCAGCATTAATTTGGTCGTTGCCCTCTAAACCAAAGATGATATTACTAGAGGCTGTACCGGAGAAGATGTCATTACCAACAGTCGCTTGAAATGCTCCAGCCACTTCCACCACAATATTGACTGAAGGGGTTGGTGTGGCGCTGGGTGGGGCAGTTGGATCGACAACCGGACTCGGACTCGGACTTGGAGGTGGTGCTGGCGCTGGAGTTGGGGCAATTTCATAAAGCGTTGTCGTGCCGCTGAATTCATTCCCTACTGCCAGTAAAGGATTACCATTCGGGCTATCCGCAGCAGGGATAAACGCCAATCCTTCGGGAGCGATATCTATGCCGTTGGGATTAATGTATTGAACAAAACTCGGCGCAGTGGGGTTACTTACGTCGTAGACCATAATGCCGCCGATGCGCTCTAAGCCAATAAAAGCATAAGAGATACCATCAACTACGCCTGTGGCGATCGCCTCTGGTTCTGCACCTTTATTATCGCTGCGACCGTCAAAACTCGTCTCGATATTACCATTCTCTAGCTCAGTTCCAGAGTTAAAAAGGGCGGGAACCTGCTCGGAGGTAATGCGCCCGAAGTCATCGCCACTGTCATAAACCCTAGTGCCAGATTGGTTCAAAATGGAGAATGATCGCGCTCCGTAGGCAAACAAGCGATCGTAGTCTCCATCACCATCGGTATCCCCATCAATATTGGAAACTTGTAAGCGTCCGATCTGTTCATCTTCCTGGAGTTCTGCAGCATTAGGAAATGCTGTGGGATCTAAGGTTAAGTCTTTAATCCTTTCATCTTCATCGCGAGCATCTCCTTCATTGGCTATCACATAATAGGTTTGGCCATTGGCTTCAAAAGCAGCGATCGAATCCGGCATAAACATCCCGAACACCGGCCAATTTTGCAGATTAATTGCATCATCGCGATCGCTCGCATCTAAACGATTGCCCGAAAGACTGTGGTCTTTCAAACCCAAGGGTATAATGTCTTGGACGGTAGCCGTGCTGATATTAACTTGTGCGATCGCATTATTTTCCTGGAGCGTCACAAAAGCCGTACTTCCATCTGGCGAAACCGCAATATACTCCGGCTCCACATCTTCAGCAACTGTTTTATTCGGGAAGATACGCACCCCTTCGGCTCGCAGGTCATCTTCCTGGCCATTGAAAGACGTAAAATCTGCGGTTGCTACCGTCGCATTAGCCACCTCGCTGGAGAGATCGATAATACTGATAGAACCTTCTGGATCTGTATTCCCCGGCTCCCCTTCATTAGCAACTAGCACTTTCTGCCCATCTGGAGTGAAAGTAACCATATCTGGCAATACACCAACGGTGACTGAATTGAGAAAATTGCCATTAGGGTCAAAAAAAGCAACCGCCCCTGGGGTTACTGCATCCGCATTTTCCACGGCAACAGCTACCACCCCATTCGCCACCGCAACGCTATTGGCTCCTGCACCTATCGTGTTGACATTGATCGTTGACGTTAGAGTTGGGTTAGTCGGATCGTTAATATTCAGAACATCAATGGCGGCTTTCTCAGCATTGACCACAAACAGGCGTTGGGTTCCCGGATCGTGGGCAACAATCTCCGCAGCGCTTTCGTCGATAACCCCTGATGAGTATCTTCCAATCACCGTTAATTCAATTGCCATGCTTTATTCCTCGCACAAACCTGCCCGCATCCTACTAAATTTTGTTACCTCCAAAAATTAACAATTCCATATTTTACGGTTAAATTAAAACTAAGCTTAGATTAAAACTATACATTGGATATGGAATTAAACTCCGATTACCCATAACCCTTGTGCATCTCGAAGCGCTGTACTGCTTCGAGATGCAGAAGTAATCAACTTTATAAACGCTGGGATTTAGAAATCGTTTTCGTCGCTAATTTCAGCGATCGCGTAGCAATCTTCGGTAAATTACTAACAGTATTATCATCCTCTAAATTATCATCTTCTGAAGGACTTTCCAGCTCGATCATCCCCTTCAAAATCAGAGAGACATCGGGAAAAATTGGATAATTCTGTCGAGAACTTCCAACAGTAAAGCAGTCAAAACAGTTTCTTAAAATGTAGGTAGCATGGGTAGCAAGTAAAACTGGGTTCAATTACAATGCTGATGGTAGTGAAAAAATCCGATCAAAGGCTTTAAGGGTTTTAGGAGATATCTATTTATTTATGCCTCAGAGTATCGAACAGCAAAAGAAGCAGCGCCGACTGGTGGTAAAAGGGGCCGTGGCTGTAGGAGCCTTTTTGGTAACCGCCGTCGGGGGGTTTGGGGTACCAGCCTGGCGAGAGCAAGTGGAAGCAGAGCTGCAAACGGATGCGTTATTTGCCCAGACCCTTCTAGAAACCAAACCTGTAGCCGCCCTAACTCTTGCCATTGCTGCAACAGGGATAAGCGAAGACAAACTTGGCCAGGTCTTGCCCGAAGTGAAAGCCAGTTTAGCGGAAACAGTGCAAGTCAGCCGTGAACGCCACCAGTTTCTAGGTCATCAAAGTATAATCACCTCCATCGCCCTTACCCCCGATGGCTCCAAGGTGATTTCTGGCAGTCAAGACAATACGGTGCGGGTGTGGGATCTAGCTACGGGAGAGTCTTTAGCTGTTCTGGAAGGTCATCAGGCTTTTGTCAGCTCCATCGTCCTTACTCCCGATGGCTCCAAGATTATTTCTGGCGGTTGGGACAATACAGTCCGGGTGTGGGATCTAGCTACAGGAGAGTCCCTAGCTGTTCTGGAGGGTCATCAGGGTGTGGTTATCTCTATGGCCCTCACCCCCGATGGCTCCAAGGTTGTTTCTGGCAGTCGGGATAATACGGTGCGGGTGTGGGATATCGCAACAGGAGAGTCTCTAGCTGTTCTGGAGGGTCATCAGCTTTGGGCTACTTCCATCGCCCTCACCCCCGATGGTTCAAAAATTATTTCTGGCGGTGGAGACTCTACAGTGCGGGTATGGGATGTAGCTACCGGAGAGTCCCTAGCTGTTCTGGAGGGTCATCAGGATGTAGTTTACTCCATTGCCCTTACCCCCGATGGCTCCAAAATCATTTCTGGTAGTCGGGACAATACAGTCCGGGTGTGGGATATCGCAACAGGAGAGTCCTTAGCTGTTCTGGAGGGTCATAGCAATGAGGTCAGCTCTATTGCCGTCACGCCCGATGGCTCGAAGATTATTTCTGGCAGTGACGATCATACCCTGCGGGTTTGGGACATCGCAACAGGAGAGTCCTTAGCTGTCCTGGAGGGTCATGAGGATTTAGTCACCTCTATTGCCCTTACCCCCAATGGCTCCCAGGTCATTTCTGGTAGTTTCGACTCTACGATGCAGGTGTGGGATTTAGCGACACGAGAGTCCTTAGCTGTGCTGAAAGGACATAACACTGTCCGCTCCATTGCCCTCACCCCCGATGGCTCAAAAATTATTTCTGCCGGTGGAGACCCGACAGTGCGGGTGTGGGACCTAACTACGGAAGATTCTTTAGCGATTCTGGAAAGACACCTCACCCTCGATGGCTCCAAGGTGGAGGCAGTAACGTGGCAAGATTGGTTAGAGATAGGATGCGATCGATTGCGACTCCATTCTTCATGGGTTCGTGCCTCCCTTGAGCCATCTCCAGAGGAACGGGAGATTACCTTAGAAGCCATCCGCACCTGCGAGCGGTTGATCTGGAGCGATACGGACATTGCTCAATTGCGCATACAGCAGGGTTTAGCCATGGCGCAAGCTGGCGATACAGATGGTGCGAAGAAACTGTGGCAACAGGCTCGGCGCTTGGATAAGGCCGTGTATGAGCAGTATGAGGAGCGCTTAATCAATTAACAATTAACCGCAAAACTCGGAGCCGTGATGGCCTCAAAATGGCACTTCATTGTCCTAGCTGATGGTAGTGCAAAAACCCGATCAAAGCCTTGAAGTGTTTTAGGAGATATCTTTAGTTATGAGTCAGAATACTGAGCAGCAAAAAAAGTAACGCCGACGAGTAGTCAAAGGGGCAGTGGCAGCCTTTTTGGTAGCCGCTGCCGGGGGGTTTGGGGTGCTGGCCTGGCGAAAGCAAGTGAAGGCAGATCTGCGAACTAATGCCTTAACTGATGCCTTATTTGCCCAGGCCCTTGTAGCAGCCAAACCTCGACCTGTAGCCGCCCTAACTCGTGCCATTGCTGCAACGGGAAGAACTCAGCACCAGCTTGGCCAGGTCTTACCCGAAGTGAAAGCCAGTTTAGCGGAAACCGTGCAAGTTAACCCTGAACGCCACCGGTTTCTAGGTCATCAGGCTACAATCACCTCCCTCGCCATCACCCCCGATGGCTCCAAAGTCATTTCTGGCAGTTGGGACGATACGGTGCGAGTGTGGGACATCGCAACAGGAGAGTCCTTAGCTGTCCTAGAGGGTCATCAGGAGGGGGTTGATGCCATTGCCATCACCCCCGATGGCTCCAAGGTCATTTCTGGCAGTCGGGACAATACAGTGCGGGTGTGGGATATTGCCAAAGGAGAGTCCTTAGCTGTCCTGGAAGGTCATCAAGCTTTTGTCGATGCCATTGCCATCACCCCTGATGGCTCTAAGGTCATTTCTGTCAGTGAGGACTCTATAGTGCGGGTGTGGGATATCGCCAAAGGAGAGTCCTTAGCTGTCCTGGAAGGTCATCAGGCTTTTGTCAATGCCATTGTCATCACCCCCGATAGCTCCAAGGTTGTTTCTGGCAGTCAGGACTCTACAATACGGGTGTGGGACATCGCAACAGGAGAGTCCTTAGCTGTCCTAGAGGGTCATCAGAAGGGAGTCACTTCTCTCGCTATCACCCCCGATGGCTCTAAGGTCATTTCTGGCAGTTGGGACTCTACAATACGGGTGTGGGACATTGCCACAGGAGAGTCCTTAGCTGTCCTAGAGGGTCATCAGAAGGGAGTCACTTCTCTCGCTATCACCCCCAATGGCTCCAAGATCATTTCTGGCAGTTGGGACTCTACAATGCGGATGTGGGATATCGCAATAGGAGAGTCCTTCATCGTGTCGGATAATCAGACAGGCTTTATCGCGATTACCCCTGATAGCTCCAAGATCATTTCTGGCAGTTGGGACTCTACAATACGGGTGTGGGACATCGCTACAAGAGAGTCCTTAGCTGTTCTGGAAGGCGATCGGGTTTCCGTCCTCACCATTGCCCTGACCCCCGATGGCTCCAAGGTCGTTTCTGGAGGTACAGATGCTACAGTTCGGCTGTGGGATCTGGCTACGGAAGATGCTTTAGCGATTGTGAAAAGAGATCTCGATGGACCTGGGATTACTTCTCCTGATGGCTTGATGACTATTTCTGGCGATTGGAAGAATCCCCTGCCGCAGTGGGTTCTAACGTGGCAAGATTGGTTAGAGATAGGTTGCGATAAATTGCGACTCCATTCTTCATGGGTTCATGCCTCCCTTGAGCCATCTCCAGAGGAACGGGAGATTACCTTAGAAGCCATCCGCACTTGCGAGCGGTTGGTCTGGAGCGATACGGAAATTGCTCAATTGCGCATACAGCAGGGTTTAGCCATGGCGCAAGCTGGCGATACAGATGGTGCGAAGAAGCTATGGGAAGAGGCCCAGCGCTTGGATAAGGCGGTGTATGAGCAGTATGAGGAGCGCTTGCAGAGGTAGCCCTTTGACTTTTCTCAAAGTACGGGAGATGGGGGGATAGGAAGAGAGCAAGATTTTTTGATCTCAAGTCCGAGTAATCAGTTGACTCTGTCATTGCGAATGGAATGAAGTGGAATCAAGCCATCTGTACAGTTTTCAACTCTCAGTAAGTGCTTCCCTAGTTTTCGCTGATATACCCTACTATCGCTACGGCACTAAACTTAGTGTATTAGAAAACTCTTTTCGTTGTTGCCCTTTAGCGCTAAAGGGCAACAACGAAAAGTGCAACATTGTACAGAATCAGAATGGGTCAGCTTGAATCCGATCCTGTGCGTTTCGAGACCGAAAGACTTCATACATTAACAAACTCCCGGCTACAGCAACATTTAAAGAGTCAGCCTGACCAACCATGGGAATGCGAACCAGATTGTCGCATATGGCTCGCTGTTGGTCGGAGAGTCCTTGCCGTTCTTCTCCTAGGAATAATAAGGTAGCTTGGGGATAGTGAAATTGATGAAAACTTTGCCCACCATTGGGAGATGCACCAATGATGCAACCTTGATGCTGTTGTATCCAGGATTGCAAACATCGATAATTGGTACGGATAAATTTCTGATGGAACAAAGCCCCCATACTTGCGCGCACGGTTTCTGGGGAAAAGGGATCGACGGAGCGATTGAGGAGGATCAACCCGGCACCACCAACAGCCTCCAATGTGCGAATGAGTGTGCCTAAGTTACCTGGAGATCGAATGAGATCGAGGACGATCCAGCAGAGTCCAACATGGGGAGTAGTAGACTTGAGGGGAAGCCAGTGCTGTTTAACGATCGCCCCTACGCCAGAAGCACGCTCGGTTTGCGAGATACTGCGAAATTGTTCTGGAGAGAGGCGCACGGTGGGAATTCCGGAGCGCCGCAACTGGCGTACGAGTTTACGAGCTAAGGGGGCGATCAGAAGCTTTTCGCTGTAAAGGATAGTCTCTATTTTCAGGCGAGTGTCAGCCACTCGGATAAAGTTACGCACACCTTCGATAAAGAAGGTTCCTTGGGTATCGCGATATTGGCGATCGCTTTGTAGTCGTTTTATTTTTGCTAGGGTCTGGGTGACACTAGGGGAGGGATGGTCAATCGTATTGTTATTGACCATCCTCCTTGCCAGCGATTCCCAGGCACTTAAGGTTACTGTGTAAAGTGTTCATCGAAGGTACAGGCTCATGCCATCTAGAGAACAGTTAACTGATTATATCTTATACCAAGGTGGGTAGGGTGGGTAGGGGAGAAAGTTGGCGAAGTTGAATCAATAGCAGACTTCTCCTGCCCACCCTACAATCTGCAATACTTTAACTTAAAACCTTCGCGGCTGCGGTTACTCCTGCACCGGGAGTAAAGCCGGTATCGCCGAGAATTTGCAGGGTGGCTTCGAGGGCAGAAATGCAGGTGAGAATATCGCGATCGCCGACAAATCCCAAATGACCGACACGGAAAATTTTACCTTTCAAATGGTCTTGTCCGCCAGCTAAGGCAATATTAAACTGTTTCCGCATCGTGGAACGAATTTGCTCGGTATCTACCCGATCGGGTGCAACTGCGGTGACTGCGGGACTAGCCGCATCATCAGAGGCAAACGTGGGCAAATTCAAGGCTTTTACGGCTTCCCGAATGGCGGTTTTTGACCGTTCATGACGGCTAAAAATATTCTCTAAACCCTCATCTTTGAGCATCTGTAGAGCCACTTGCAAGCCATAAAATAGATTCACAGGAGGGGTAAAGGGATTGCTGTTTTTAGCGGCTGTTTTGCGATACATGCCCAAATCTAAGTAAAATTTGGGTAAGGTTGCGCTCTCATAAGCCTCCCAAGCTTTGGCACTAACGGAGACAAATCCTAACCCTGGAGGAATCATATACCCTTTCTGGGAACCGGATGCCACCACATCTAACCCCCATTCATCAATGGGAACGCTAATTGCGCCTAAACTGGTAACTGCATCCACCATAATCAGCGCTTCGCCATGGGTTTTCACGTAGCGGTTAATGGTTTCTAAGTCATTGAGTACTCCGGTGGAAGTTTCTGAATGGGTGATAATTACGGCTTTAATTTGCTTTTCGGTATCTGCTTCGAGTTTTTCCCGGAAGGGTTCGGGATCGAGAGGTTGTCCCCATTCGGCGCTAATCACCTCTACTTCTAGGTTATAGGCTTTAGCGACTTGAGCCCAGCGATCGCCAAATTTACCATTGCTACCGACTAACACGCGATCGCCCGCACTCAAGAAGTTAATAATACCCGCTTCCATGGCCGAGGTTCCACTCCCGGCAACAATGAGGACATCATTCTGGGTTTGGTGCAACCACTTGAGATTTTCGGTCACCTCTTTCATAATCAAACTAAAGTCGCCACTACGATGACCAATCGTCGGTTTCGCCATTGCCAATAGCACCGGATCGGGCACTGGAGTAGGGCCGGGAATCATTAACATTAAGCTATCATCCATAACTAAGTTCTCCTATAAAATTCAAGGGCAGTTTACCATCCTACAGGGAATGGGGGACTAGAGGAAATAGTTAAGCGTTCTCTCCCGTCATCCCCTTTCTTTATAAAAGTGTGCTTAACAGGCGGCTAATAAGGGACTTAGAGAAAATCATCTTACCTCTCAAGGCTCAATTGATGGCAACGTGGAAGAGAAATACTTAAATTGACTATGTTTCCCGAAATTAATTTCTCTGATTTTCTCAAACTGGATCTTCGAGTAGGAACCATTCTACAAGCAGAAGATAATGTAAAGGCTAAAAATCCAGCCTATATTCTCAAAATTGATTTTGGCACTCTGGGCATCAAAACCAGTTCTGCCCAAATTACGCAGAATTACGCGAAAGAGAGTCTCGTCCATAAACAAGTCATTTGTGTGATGAACTTTGCTCCCAAACGAGTAGCTGGAGTCAAATCCGAAGTGCTAGTTCTGGCGGCGGTTTCTGAAGAGCAAGGAACAGTTTTAATTACACCAGGTTTTAAGGTGGAGAATGGAACCAAAATTAGCTAAATTTATGCTTGCTTAATGTTCTTTACATTTTTTCCTGGCTTCTGATTCCGACAATAGGCTTAAATCGAAGCACTGTTGTTCGATCTACTCCTATCTCAGTCGCCTTCCTGTACCTAATTTGGCGGCTAAATTAGACTTGACTATTCAGAGAATCTATTCGGTTGGTTAAGGAAGCATTGAAGTGGCAATTAAATACAGCGCTTTGCGCTGTAACGGAGTACAGTCTCATTGAGATCGGTCATTGCGAAGGTCACGCAAGTGGAATGAAGCAATCGCAAAATCCCCCAATCTTGGCGATTGCTTCCCTGCGGTCGCAATGACAACTCACATCTACGATCAACAATGTACCTCATAGCAGCGCTTCGCGCTGTATCTGGCTGAAGG
>DDLS01000198.1 GCA_002340255.1 Cyanobacteria bacterium UBA2566 | reverse complement strand
CGTCTGCAAGTGATGAACCAATGTTCTCTTTCCTAGAATTAAGTCAGGATTTGCCCTGATTATTGATGATACGGGGCATCGTAAAAGTGGCAACTTTACCAGTAGAGTAGGGCGGCAGTATCTGGGAGAAATTGGAAAAATAGACAAGGGAATAGTGGCAGTAACGACCCATATGTACGATGGGCGCAAAAGCGTACCATTAGATGTAGAATTATATCAACATGCCAGTTCATTACCCGAAGGAAAGGAAGACGAAGAGTTTGAGAAGAAACCGGAGTTAGCCATCAAGTTAATAGAGCGAAGTCTAGCCAGAGGCTATCGACCAGAAATCGTTCTAGTAGATGCGGGATACGGCAATAACAGTACCTTTCTCAAAGCTCTAGAAGAAAGAAAGCTAAAGTATATAGCAGGAGGTGCCAAAAATCGGAAAGTAGTTATCAAAGAAAGGGAGCAGGAGAAAAAAATCCGTCTAGACGAGTTAGCCAAAAGCATACCGTCAGAGGAATTTAAGCCAGTTGAACTCAATGTAGAAAAACCCAAAAGAGTCTGGGTAGCTCTAGTGAAAGGCAGAACCCTAAGTCAAAAAGAATTGAGAATATTGGCTATCGTCATGAATGCAAGTTGTATCTCAGAAGCGGCAAATATTGACTATTTGATCACCAATGTCAAGGAAGAGAAAGTAACAGCCGAGTGGCTAGTTCTGACTTACTCGAAAAGGAATTGGGTGGAAGTATTTTATCGAGAAGTGAAGGGGTGGTTGGGTTGGAGAGAAGCACAAGTGCGAGATAACTTGAGCTTACTGCGTCATTTGATTCTGGTTTTTTGTGCTTATACTTTTATCATTTACCATAAGTTAACGGGCGGGCTACGAAGGCAATGGGCCAATCGACCATTAAATACATTGGCAGAAGCTTTGTCAGCCTTTCGTGCAGCCTTGTCTTTTCGTTTCTATAATTGGCTCCAGGAAAATTGGGACGTATTTACCGCTTACCAAGAGGATTTAGGCTGGCTTTGGCATTGATATTTGTTTAAGTCTCGTTAGTTGACAGTGGTGCAACGATCAACGTGATGCCCTATGACGTGGGACAAAAACTAGGAGCTATCTGGGAAGATAAAAAGGCAATCATTGAAGTGACAGGTAACTTAGGAAAGCAGCCAGCAATCCCTTTATTTGTAATGGCTCAAATTGGTGATATTGCACCGATTCAATTAGCGTTTGCTTGGATAAAAAAAATCAATACAGCTCTCATTTTAGGACAGACGAACTTTTTTATTGAATTTGATGTGTATTTTTACCGTTCCAAGATGGAATTCGAGGTTAACCCTAAGTCCTTAATTTGAGGAGATTGTTGAGCATTTAAGAAACCGGGTTTCTAGGAACTTGGCTATATTGTTACTATCACCTATTACCACCACAAATTGCTTATGGAAGAATTACCAAAAATTAAATTTCTACAACACCCTACGTCTGAGGCTTGGGTAAAACAGGCGATCGCCAATATTCCCACTATCCTCTTAGATCATTCCCATTGTGAGCGCAAAGCAGCAGGAGTCGCTCTAAACCTGATGTTCCGCTATCCCTCCAGTCAGGTGTTAGTCAGGAAGCTAACGGCGATCGCCCAGGAAGAACTCGAACACTTTGAACAAGTTAATCAATGGTTAGAGCGTCTCAATATTCCCCTGGCTCCCCTTTCTGCTCCTCCCTATGGTGCTGGATTAAAAGCCCAAATTTGGCCGTATGAACCCGAACGAATGCTCGATTCTCTGTTAATTTCTGCCCTCATTGAAGCCCGTTCCCACGAGCGTCTCGGACTGTTAGCGAACCATCTTCCCCATCCAGAACTAGCGAAATTTTATCGCTCTTTAATGGCTTCTGAAGCGCGCCATTACGGGATCTACTGGATTTTAGCAACAACCTATTGCGATCGAGAAGTTGTCCAATCTCGCCTAGAAAGTCTGGCGCAAGTTGAGAGTGATTTGCTCTCTAACTTACATCCAGAACCCCGGATTCATAGTTGAAATTTATTCTAACCCTAAAATCTCCCGAGCCTTTTCTAACAACTCATCGGGATCAAACGGTTTAGTCATATATAAATTCGCCCCGACTTCTTCCCCTTTTTTCTTGTCAAACTCTTGCCCTTTAGCAGTTAGCATGATAATGCAGACTTCCCTCAAATCCGGTTGCTTTTTAATTTGATAACAGACATCAAACCCGTTCATTTTGGGCATCATCACATCTAGAAAGACTAGATTAGGCTGCTCTTCTTTAATCAAATTTACTGCGGTTTCTCCATCTGCTGCAAATAATAGTTCTACTCCTTCATCTTCCAGCTCTTCTAGGGTTTGTTCTAGTAGAATTCTGATATGATTCTCATCATCTACAATTAACACTTTCTTATCCATTATCAGTATAAAACCTCGAAGATCTCCACCGTTTGTGTTTTACCTTTGACATTCACTAATCCTACCTCCTTAAAATTAAAGTAGTCAACGGTGCGATCGTAAATGCTTCGATCCACTAGAATTTGCCCTCCTTCAGCTATGGACTGCAACCTTGATGCAGTATTAACTTTATCTCCAATTGCAGTATAATCAACGTGCTGACGAGCGCCAATATTGCCCACAACAACCTTACCTGAGCTTATACCAATACCCGTTTTGAAATTTTCTCGAATCCAAGGAACGGGCATAGATTGTAGGCATTTTTGCATGGCGATCGCCGTTTGAATCGCTTTTTTTTCACTCTGTTCTAAAGGAGCAGGTGCGCCAAACATGCAGACAATCATATCCCCCACAAACTTATTCACCGTTCCCCCATAGCTAAAAATCACATCAACCATATGGGTAAAATAAATATTTAAATATTCCACCATGGTTTCTGGTTCCAGCATTTCGCAATGAGTGGTAAAATTACGAATATCGGAAAAGAGCATGACCAAATCTTTTTTACCCGTCTTCAGTAAACTTTCTTCCTTATTATCGATAATGGCTTTGACCAATTGCGGAGACATATACCGCTCTAAATTACTTTTAATTCGTTCTTCTTGCAACTGATAATTATGCAAACGAGCATTTTCCATTGCATTAGCCGTTTGAGAAGTTAAAGCAGTCAACAGTTTTAAGTCTGCGGCTCGATAATTAATCGGTTCAGAATGACCGATCCAAATCACCCCAAAAGCCTCGTACCGACTTTTGAGAGGAGAACAAATTAATGCCTTATTTAAACGATCGATTTCAGTTAACCGAGAATCATGTTCTACGTCATTAATGACTTCAGCTACTCCTGTCGATAGGACATAACCCATGATCCCCTCATCAATCGCTAAATTGTACAGTTGTGAAGGACAATCTCCAAATTGGGCTAGAGTAGTAAAGCGTCCATTTTCTGGATCAACCAACAAAACGGCTCCTTGGGTAGACTCAATAATGTTGCGTGCTTCTTTGAGTACTAACTCAGCAATCACCCCCATATCTAAGCAAGCACTCATATCCTCAGAAATACGATATAAGAGATTAATTTCTTTGTATCGCTCTAGAGTTTCATTGACCAATGCTTTTTGAGAAAGAGCTTGACGCACCAGATAATTTAATAAACTGGATACCGCAGAACTGCCTTGATCTCCACATACCCAGCCAATCACTTCTCCTTCCGCTTTAATTGCATATTCTTGAGGGAAGAAAGGATGGACAGAACCCATTAACAAATTTCTATTTGAATCGAAAATGCCTACCTTTCCAGGAAACAGATCAACATACTCTTGAATCAAGGTTTGAGTGGTCGATTTATTAATTAATGACTTCAGTTTTATGGCCATTCTGCATGGGGGGATTCTCTAATAACAAAACAATGATTTGATCGTTGCCTTTTTGAAAGTTTAAAGTTTTTACCAATCTAGAAGTATTAGATATATTTACATCAGTAATGACCAAATCGGGATGAGCAGCAAACAGAGCGTCCTCCGTATTCATAACTTTCATCTGATATCCTTGAGCTTGGAGAATTTCCGTTAAAGTTTGTGCACTTGAAGATTTTTGATCGAAGACTAAAACTCGTTTAGATGAGTATTGTTGCTTCAGTAGAGTCTGCACCCTCTGTAAAAATTGTTCTGAGCTTATGGGTTTCGTCAGATAATGATCTACACCAATACGATAACCTCTTTCGGAGCGATCGTCAGCAGAAATCATCAAAATGGGAATTTGCATGGTTTCTGGATCGTTCTTGAGAATTGCAGCTACATCAAATCCATTCAATTCTGGCATCATCACGTCTAAAACGACTAAATCTGGTTTTTGCTGCTTAATTTGAGCGATCGCCTCCTGTCCATTGGCTGCTTGTCGTACTTCATAGCCTTCCACATCCAAATGTTGAGTCAACAACTCTCGAATATTAGCATCATCATCAACAACCAAAATCACTCGTCGTCTTTGCTGCTGATCGTCCTGATAATCTGGAGACACATTCGTCAATTTTTGTACTAACTGAGGCCAACCCATATCCCCTTGGCTTTCTGATATCGGTAACCAAAATGCAAATATACTTCCCACACCCACTTCACTTTCTACCCAAATATGCCCTCCATGATGCTCAATAATTTCCTTACAAATGGGCAATCCTAAACCTGTCCCTTTGGGTTTATTAATCAAAGTATCGCCTACTTGCTTAAACTTCTCAAACACTTTGGGTAAATCTTCTTCTTGAATTCCAATCCCTGTATCGATTACTTGCACAACTACAGTTTCACCTCGTTTTTCAGCCTTACAGCTCACCATCCCTCGATCGGTAAACTTGACCGCATTAGAAATTAAATTAATCACAACTTGCATTAATTTATCTTCGTCTCCAAGAATACTGGGTAGATTCTCCTCAACTTCAACGACCAATTGAATATCATTCTGACTAAATAGGGAGGTTGTCGCGACTGTCGCTCGTTCAATTACCTGGGTAATGGCCACCGGTTGATGCTTCCAATCCACTTTTCCGGCTTCCATTTTGGCGATATCTAAAACATCATTAATTAAAGCGGTTAAACGCACACCTTCCGATACAATAATGTCTAGGTTGGTACTTACTTGAGTTACTGCACGTTCCACTTTCTTCTCGGTAACATCAACCCTAGGCAGGAGAACTTCTTCTAGTTTTTTCTTAATCAGTTTGGCAAATCCTAAAACCGAAGTTAAAGGGGTTCTCAATTCATGAGAAACCGTAGAAATAAACTCGGTTTTCATCCGATCCACTTCTTTGTCTGTGGTAATATCTCTGACTAAGAAAACACAACCGATAAATTGCTGCCCTAACTGGGGATCGGTTTTGAAAACACCCGTGGCAACGATTTTCCCAATTCGGTTTTCCGATAAATCTATTTCTGAGTTAAATATATTTTCGGGATTTTTTTTAACTTTTACTCCCAGTTCAGCAAATGTTCCTCCAAAAATATCTTCACTCCTTCGGTTGACCAAACTTCCCTGCTCTAATCCAAACAACTTGAATAATGCTTGGTTACTTTGAGTGATCGTTCCATCTGTATTCGTAACCAATAAACCATCAGCGATATTATCAATAATTGAAGTTAGATTAGCCAGGGTATCTTGTAGAGACTGTGTGGCGGCTGTCACCTGATTTTCTAACTCATTTTTGGATTCTTGCAGTTGATCGATCATCTGATTAAATGCCTGTGCTAACGTTCCGATCTCATCCTCTGTTAACACAGGAGCTTGCGAGCGAAGATTGCCCGCACTCACTTGAATGGCTGTTTCCGTAATCCCTAAAATGGGTTGAGTGATACGACGAGAAATCAAATAAATAATAATCAGTAAAAATAAAGCTGCACTTAATCCGATTTGCAAAATCTCCTTCAACAGTTGATGTGCCGGTGCAAAAGCTTCAGCTTGGCTCATTTCTGCTAATAAAGCTAGATTTTGATTGGCCATCCAGACATAGGCTCCAATAACTGGAATCCCTTGATAATTCCTATAAAGTCCTACCCCATCAATTCCTTGAGTTGCTTGTTGAATTCCCAAGCTATCGACTTCTTTTAATTCTTCTTGATTTTCTTGTCCTTGAGTCGCTTGCTGAGAAATAAATACATTTCGGTTTCCTAATCGGCCAATTAAGTAAGTTGCACCCGTTTGTCCTAAACCTGTTTTCTCCCTAATAATTTCATCAATTCCTTGTAAATCCAAGTCAACTGTTAATACCCCCAATCGTTCACCTGATTCAGCTAAAATTGGAGTTCCTAACGTAATAGCAGATTTGCGGGTTATGGGAGAAGTATAGAAGCTGGGAATGACAGTATCAGATTGGCCATGGTTAAAGTAGGTGGTAGTTTCTCCTAATGGTTGATAGGTTTTTTCTTTAGTCGGGTTAGTAGATAGAGCAACAATGCCTCCTGTACTTAACAAAGAGATTTCTTGTAAACTTGGTTTCACTTCTGAAAATTCTGATAACTCTTGGGAGATTTCTTCATAGGCGATTAACTGATAAATAGTTGACAAGTTTAATAGATCTTGAGACTCGATGTTATAACTCTCTTTAAATTTGGCAACTGCTTGCTCTAAACCCCTGCCATAAATTCCATCTAGTTCTCCATCATAATATCCTAAATCTTGCAACAGTTGCTGTAGTTTAATAATTTCTTGCCGATCGGATTCTGGAGTTAGGGGAGTGGATTGCTCTTGTTGGTTAAGCAAGTATTTAAAGTACCGTGCAATTGTAGGAGATCGTGCGATCAATTGCACATCTTGGTATTGGGTTTTTACCCAATCATCCAATTGGTACTCTTTGAGGGATGTGGCTACTTGCAACCTATTATACACAGAATCTCGGAGAGAGTCTCTTGCCCTGACATAGGCAGCGATCGCCACCAGACTAACGGTCACTAAGGACAAGAGAGAAAAAGAGGTCACCAACTGAGACAGGAGACTTTTTCGGAGAAACTTCAGCATAAAACTTGCCTCAAAGAAACGTAGGATTCAATGTACCTATGTACTAGGAAAGTTACTGCCAATCCTGAAAAATGGTTTTAATGGCAGCGATCGCCCGATCCGTGGCAGCTTGAGCGGATAAATCTTTCGTCACCATCTCGGCAATCACTGTCCCCCAAATATTTTGACTTTGCACCTCACTATAGGCTGGATTCAAAGCTTGAGCAAATGGACGAGTCCGATAAAATTGTTTAGAGGCTGTTGAAATGTGCGGATCATTAGAATCTTGCCAAAATGGATCTTCCAATAGTTGAGGCATAACCGGGAAAAACCGCCCTTGAGAGCCTTGAATATAAAGTTTGAGATTGTCCGGTTCAATCAAATAAGATAACAACTTCTTCGCTTCATCTTTGTACTTAGAAGACTCAAAAACAACAACTTGCTTAATGGATACCATTGATGTCATTGGATCGCCATTCGGTTTATTCGGCCAAGGAGTGGTGACCAGTTGCTGCTGATAAGTGCTTTGATCTTGTCGTTGCGATCCAGGAATAGACAAGGTAGGATTAATCGTCATCAAAGTGGAACGACTCAAGAAAGTGACATTGTTATCTGCATTCCCCCAGTTTGTTGCTTCTGGAGGAACATATTGTTGTTTATAAAACTGGGTATAAGCGGATAGGGCCTGGGCAATTCCTTCGCGCACTTGGGCCTTGTCTACTTGTAAGTCTCCCGTGCTATTAACCAGCTCCACATCAAAAGCTGCCAAAAATTGCTCAAACACAAAGAAAGTATCTGAGGCTGAAGCAGACATGGGTAACCCCATACTATAAAAATTACTTCGTCCTTGATTCCGTATGGGAGCTTGCGCCTGTTCCCAAAACGCCCAAAATTGATCCCAACCTTCAGGAATCGCTTCTTCTCCTTGACCAAGGGAAGAGAGCAACGGTTGCCAATAATGAATATGATTAGTCATTTGAGTGATCGGTGCTGAATAATAACTGCGCTCTCCCGTAGTTTTGTTTAAGTATTTAACTGCATTCAAGACTGCTGGACTATACAAAGATTCGGCGGCTTCTATCACACTGGAAACATCAGCTAACTGATTATTCCAAGCCAGTTTAGGAATAAACGTTAAATCTGCATCATGGCTATACAGAACATCAGGGGGATTGCCAGCAGAGATAGCCCGTTCAGCTTCTTGAAGAATATCACCTTCACTATAAAGGGTGAGTTCCACCGGCAAGCCACTATCATTCTCCCATTGTTGCACTAACCGCCGGATCGCTTCCGTTTCCTCTGGATAATACCCCTGACTCCACCAAATCCGCACACTATCACCACCACTGCTGGTAATGCTTGTCGGAGAATCTTGACGTTGACCACAGTTCGCTAACGTCAGACCGAGCAAAAATAGAGATAAGTTTGTAAACTGCCGCCGTTTCATAAATTTGATATCCAACACTACATCATGCATAGGCAAGATCGATGCCATCATAGTGTATCATGCTCTTCTGAAAACCGTTTATTAACAGTCTTTATGCTATATCTATAGCTTGTGAATAATTTCTGCTATGGTTTATACGACTAGGACGAGAAAATTTAGGATGAAGATTGGGCTGTAATTGATAACCGATAGACTGAGGGGCTGTTTTCCGGGTTAAGGATGTCAAATAGCTCTTTTTTTGCCGTCTCATCCACTTCCCTAGCCGAAAAAGCCAATCGAAAAAAATAGCTTTCGCCAATCAGTTGAGCGGTCACCATACCCAATAAGGCAGAAGCCGCCTTATCTGTACTGATCTGAATCTGGTGGTAGCGATCGCCTAAAATCACTTTTCCCTTAGTCATTCCTAAACCACACATTGAAGAAACCATCGAAGAAACGGTTTTATGGTGATCAAAAGATTTATAGTTTAAGAGAAATTTTTCTAGATCGGCTCCACCATTGTGGGTAGCAAAAAACAAACTTTCTAATTCAAATGCCTTAGGATTTAACATCACATATCCACAGCGCAAATAACCCACAACATTTTTAGGAAAATCCAACTGATACCCTAGATCGACTTGACCAGCGCTCATCGCAATACCTACTTGTTTCTGGATCGATCCTAACGGTGTTTCTACCCAACCCGTAGCCCAAACTTTTCCCTCATCTGGATCGAAGTGTATTACTGGATCGACCCGTTGTAAATCATCAATGCAGGGAGTTCCAGGGGGTTGGAAAATTAAATGACCGGAAAAATAATCGTCTACCCAATCAATGTCATCATAATAGCCATGATATAAACTACCACATAGCCAGTTTGACGATACTTCCTTAAACCATAGTCGATCAATACATAGCCCGCGCTCGCAATTGAGCCTCAGCTTAAGCTTCTCTGTTTCCAAGATTAACCACTTATTACGACGCTCTACCTGTAACTGATCGGGTAAGGAAATATTAGCATTTCCAGATTTCAATCGAGGAACCACAAAAACTACGCCTAACTGATTAGCTAGGGTTCTTAAGCGTTGCTCGTAGTCTATAAAGCGTTTAGGTGTAATATGAGTGCGAAAATCGCTACCCCATAAGTAACATAACTCCTGCCAAACTGGATTCGTATAACTGACCCGATCTTTGAGAGCATTATAAATTGACCAACATCGGTTATTGATCTCTAAATCTGTACCCGTTACTGCCCACCTGGTGATATTATACTTTCGTTGCTTCTTGACTGGAATTGGATCTTCTGAAGATTCTAATGACAGACTATGACCAGCTAGAGGGGATGAAATTTTCTCTAAGATATCACTTACATGAATAAACTGAAATCGATTATCGTGTTGTAAACTTTTAAATAAATCATAGATTTTCTGCCATTCATCTAATTCAATTTTGGCTTCTGTTGCATATCGACCTGGACGGAAGTTAAACACCTC
Organism: Cyanobacteria bacterium UBA2566; assembly: GCA_002340255.1. Taxonomy (GTDB): domain Bacteria; phylum Cyanobacteriota; class Cyanobacteriia; order Cyanobacteriales; family Desertifilaceae; genus Roseofilum. The sequence goes on along the minus strand of DDLS01000198.1, from coordinate 29,755 downwards.
TGCATCATTTCCATATAGCATCAATGTTCGGTTTGGTTCAGAAAGATGATTAACTAGATATTCGTCTATATATTCATCCCAATTTATTTCTCCATAAATGTATTTTTGAAATTTTTGAAATGCAATGGAATTGTTCCAGATGACGGGGATTTTTTCTCCGCTTTGACTACAAGCATATTGGGGGTAATAACGCCATTCAAACTCCCACTCACGGTGATACCGATAGGGATTATTCCATTCCATAATAATAGCTTTATATCCTGCTTTTAAATAATGGGAAACTAAACTAGCAGAATAGGCTTGTTCATTCACTAACGCCACTTGTGGATGTATCCCTAAAATCTTGTCATAAACCTGATGCCCCCAATAGAGATTGGCTTCATTTATGGCTGAAGGGACAATAGGGCCAATAATTTGTGCATATCCACTACCAATCAATTCACACTTGCCTTGACCAATTAAATAACGTAGTTGATCCATCCATTTCTGATCGAGTTGTTCTGCTACTTCTAGGGTATAACCTGTCGCTTCAATAGCTATAGGTATATTGAATTCAGTTGCTAGTCTGAGAACTGGCCAATAGCACTGTTTCATGACTATAGGGCGTTGCTCTATCTCAATGGATGAAAAGGCAAAATTGAGATGAAATAGAAGCATTAAAGAGAGTCGATCGGCAGATTCTCTTGAATGAGAATTTAGAGGATTTGTAGAGGATATTTTTGAGGATTGATGAATCATTGTTTTTGTCTATACAGAAGGAGAGAGAAAATCTGAAATAATCCAATGTAACCCAAGAATATAAGACGGAATTCAACTGATTCCTTAAGAACGACACTATACCCCAAATAACCAAACCCAAATGGGGAGAGTGAACAACAAGATGATACAGCCAAGAGCCAAACAGGTTACGGCTAAATCTTCGTCCAAATGATAGTTTTGCGCAATCACTAAAGTTGCAAATGAAGGGGGCATAGACATTTGCAAAACCATAGCTAATCGAGGCGCACCATCAACACCAAAAAACATCAATCCGGTTCCGACAACTAGTGGAGCTAATATCATTTTAATCAACAAACAAGTTGAGGCTTGTTTAAGCTTTCCTAGGGTTTGGAGTTCACTCAATTTAATCCCAATTAATACCAAGGCAATCCTAGTCACAGTCCAAGCCGCATTATATAAAGTTATTTCCACGGTATCAGGTAGAGGGACATAGCGAAATCCTAAGCCAAATAATAGGCTCCAAAACGCAGGATTATTTCGAGTAGCTTTAAAGACTCTTTGTAATATGGATTCTTGCTTTTGATCGCTGCTACCAAAGTAGGCAGCGAGGGCAACCCCAACCACATAAACCGCGATCGCCGATCCTAAGAGATCGTAGAATAACCCCCAGGCAATGTAGTCTACTCCCACTAACCCTAAAACCACAGGAATACCTAAATACCCAGTATTGCCACACATCATCGCCAGCATAAAGCTGCCTTGAGTCGATTGACTCCATTGACTATTAATCACAGTAATTTGAGGACCTTCTAGGGCTGGATTTAACCCTCTGGCAATGTCTCGTAAGCGCTCATCGCTCACCCCCAGATCGATCCAAGTCCAGGCAAAGGCTGCACCCACACCGACGGCAATCCAAGCGGTTAACGGCGCAATCCAAATTCCGCCGGAAAGATCCGTTTTGCGTAAAAATGCCACAATACTAATGGGTACACCAAACAAAAATAATCCTTTCCCTAAATAGGAACTACTGTTCTTGGGTAATAGGGTACTAATCAAAAATTTGCCGATACCCCATCCCAATAGTGTCCAGCCAATCAAAGGTAGATATAGCTTGAGTAAGTTTTCAACTAAGGGAGTCATGATCGCTTAAACTTTTGGTGGACATATCCATCTATACAGCCGTGAGACAAGTTTACCGTAATTATTTAATTCGAGATTGGGAAGTTGGCGATCGCCAATCTGTTGCCACCCTAATCAGTTCTGTTTTAGCCGAATATGGTCTCAGTTGGGAACCCAAAGGAGCCGATTGCGATGCTCTAGAAGTCGAAAGTGCGTATTGGCGAACCGGCGGAGAATTTTGGGTGATTGAAGGCGATCGCCAACTGATAGGAACTGGAGGATATCATCCCATATCTAAAGGGTACAAAGCTGTAGAAATTCGCAAAATGTATTTATTACCCTCCGCCCGTGGACAAGGACTTGGCTCTTTTCTCTTAGACACTTTAGAATCAAGGATTCAATTCCAAGGGTATCAACAGATTTGGGTAGAAACAGCCTCCGTCCTCCAAGAAGCGATCGCCCTCTATGAGAGCAGGGGATACCAGAGAGCAACCGGAGTCGAAACCCCTCGCTGCGATCGGCTCTACATCAAAACCCTCTTGACCTAACTTAACATTTGCCCAGTACGCCATCCAAGACAATAATAAAGCTGTACACATACTCTGAAACATACGTTGCATGACTACAGCCGGACTCACCTCTAACCTCATTAACGGTATCCTCTCCATTAAACCCCTCGCCACCTTAGCCAAACACCAAGCCCGCAAAATGATCATTAAACGCGCCGAAAAAATTGGCGTTCCTTGGCGAGAAGAAGTCAAAACCCTGCAAACCATTGATTGGACTCCCCGACTACAAACGATCCAAAACCCCAACATCACCTACCCCGCCTATTACCTCCAACCCTTCCATGCTTACGAGCAAGGCGATCTCTGTTGGGAAGCCGCCTTAGAAGCAGAAGTCGCCGCCAAAGCAGTTCATGCCCAACTCTGGAAAGATGCCGGAGCCAAAGGAGATGAACGCTTACGCCAAACCTATCATCAAATCCTACTCGAACAGCTAACCCCCGCGCCCCAAGATATTCTAGATGTCGGCTGTAGCATTGGCATGAGTACTTTTGCCCTCCAAGACACCTATCCTAACGCCACCGTTACCGGACTGGATTTATCCCCCTACTTCCTTGCTGTAGCTGGATATCGAGCTGAACAAAGACAAAGCCAGCAAAAAACAAAAACGCCCAACTCTTGGATTCATGCCCGTGCAGAAGAAACCGGACTTCCCGACGCTTCCTTCGATCTTGTTTCCCTCTTTCTCATTTGCCATGAATTACCCCAACAAGCTACCCATCAAATTTTCCGCGAAGCTCGGCGTATTTTGCGTCCCCAAGGTCATCTTGCCATTATGGATATGAATCCCCACTCCAAAGTTTATGAAACCATGCCACCCTATGTCTTTACTCTACTCAAAAGCACAGAACCTTGTATGGATGAATATTTTAATTTAGATATTGCACAAGCCTTAATCGATGCTGGGTTTCAAGCTCCCTCAATTCAACCTAATACCATCCGCCATCGCACCATTATTGCCCAACGAACTGAATAAGAGATTGAGCTTCAGATCCGAGTAAGAGCAAAGCAAAGTATGGTTGACTCAATGAAGCCGTTGCTTTAACCTTATTCACTCCCTATGCTGATCCAATCTTTATCATTGTAGTGGTTCTAGCAATGGCTTCTCTGCTCATAAGTATCATGAAGTTGTCTATGTAACTACTCAAGCAGAGAAATTTAGGTGATTTTTTTACTGCAACTCATAACATCACAAAGCGCTGTAAGGCTTTGTACTCCATAGAAAAGAGAATCGCTATACCGATAATTTCCTGCCATAAATCCATGAATATACTGGGTATTTCATCTAAACAAAAAACATCGTTTACCAAGCTTCTCATTGATTTAACCATATTGTTTTTTCTCACTCCTCTCGCGAGCAATCGATTCGGTTATTTAATTATTAGCTTTGGATTCTTGATGACCAACCTTTTGGTTGTCAACACCTTGTCTATGCCAAAACTATGGATTTATATCTTAAGACTTTTAGCTGGATTATCATTTATCTTAGATATTCTTTATTTTGAAGGAAGTATTATTTTAAATACCTTGACAAATCTGGTTGCTCAAATCTCCTACGCCAGTTTTCTGATCCTAGCAATCCTTGCTATAGGCAGCAGGATTTTTAGTCAAATCAGAGTCGATCTAGATGTCATCAATGGAGGAATTTGTATTTTTATCCTGTTGGGATTTCTCTGGTTAATGTTTTATCAGATTATTTTGATATTCGATCCAGATGCTTTCCATCTTTCATCCTCAGTCTTAGAGCTAGAAAATGGCTATGAAATTGTCTACTACAGTTTTACAACTTTAACAACATTAGGCTATGGAGATATTGTACCCGTTAATAAATTTGCTATGACTTTGGCTATTTCAGAGGCAATAGTAGGGTTAATGTATCCATCTATTTTTATTGCTAGATTAGTGGGTCTGTATACCACACAAGCTAAAGCTAATGAAGATCGCTCAAACATAAGCTAATATCAAATTCTTACAGAGCTTTGCGCTCTAGTAGAAGAAGTGAACAACAGACTAAATTTAGTTTTGAGCTTATCCAAAACTGACGTTTTTTAAGTGGAGGTTTCTAGGGAAATGAGATAAGATTCTAAAAGAAGTTTGGCAATGGTAAAGATAGGGAATTTTTGCGATCGCCTTCGCCAATGAAGTTAAAGTCTAATCTTAATAAACCCTAACTAGCTTTCACTCGCATCAACACTTGTCCGAACTCAATGGGTTGGGCATTTTCCACCAAAATTTCTACCACCTCTCCAGAAACTTCCGCCTCCAGTTCATTCATCAACTTCATCGCCTCAATAATACATACCGTATCCCCTACCTGAATCTGAGCGCCCAGTTCCGTAAATGGAGCTTCATCAGGAGTTGCAGCGCGATAGAATGTACCTACCATTGGTGACTTAATCTCTTCTAACTTTTGTTCTAGAGGAGGTGGAGAGACTTCAGTTGCTGGAGGCACTGTTGGAGAACTTGGTGTCGGTGGCACCACTGGAGTTTGGACAACTGGGGGAGATACGGCAATCTGAGAAACACTGGTTACCGTTCCAGTTTCTCCTTTACGAACTGTCAACTCAAAGGCATCACTCTTTAACGTCAACTCCGCCACATCGGTTTGACTTACAGTAATAATTAACTCACGGAGTTCGTCAAAGTTCAAATTCACAGTTTCTTCACCCTTTCTCTAGTGTTTGGAATACAATCGTTTTAACCCGTTTGGTTAATGCCGTTACTTTTCTCGACCTAAGTACTCATCATTGCGGGTGTCAATTTTAACTTTTTCTCCAATGGAGATAAACAAAGGAACCATAACCGTTGCGCCGGTTTCCACAGTAGCTGGTTTCGTTCCTCCTGTAGCCGTGTCTCCCTTGACTCCGGGATCGGTTTCCGTGACTTCTAAAACGACAGAATTGGGTAATTCTACCTCTATCACTTTCTCGCCCCAGGTAAGGACATTCACTTCCATTTCTTCCTTAAGATATTTGACGCGATCGCCAATTTGGGATTCATTCAGGCGACTCTCTTCATAAGTCTCCATATCCATGAATACAAACTGATCCGCTTCTCGATAAGTAAACTGCTTCGTTCGCTTCTCTAGATTGGCTTGAGGAACTGTTTCACCGGCGCGGAAGGTGCGCTCAACCACACTTCCTGTTTGGGCATTCTTCAGCTTTGTCCGCACAAAGGCAGATCCCTTACCTGGTTTAACGTGCAAGAACTCGATTACCCGCCATACACCGCCATCGAGTTCAATGGTCACGCCCGTTCTAAAATCGTTACTCGAAATCATAAAAACGCTGGGTCGATTTAGATTATGCAATCATTGGCATCCTATTTTAACTCCCGTTGGGCCTTTTGTTTAAGTTTGTTGGGGATGGGAGGATAGGGGGATGGGGAAGATTGCCTTTTGCCTCTTACCTATTCCCTATTCCCTACGTCGTGTATTCAGCGTTAATCTTGACGTAATCGTAGCTAAGATCGCATCCCCACGCTTTGGAGGTTCCCGGACCATTGCCGATGGAAACACCGATTTTAACGGTATCGGCTTGCAAATATGCACCTTGGGCAGCTTGTTTCATGTATGCGCTGGCAGCATCGCGGTCGAAGGTGAGGGGTTGGCCATTCTCCATCATCTTGAAGTCGCCTAACGTAATATTGAGGTTTTCTGCTTCAAAGTGGACTCCAGCACGACCGGCAGCAGCCGCAATTCTTCCCCAGTTGGGATCGCGGCCAAAAATGGCCGATTTGACAAGGGATGAGCCGACAATGGTTTTAGCTACTTGACTAGCCGCTTCTTCGTTATCTGCACCAGAGACTTCGACTTCGAGTAAACAGGTTGCACCTTCTCCATCACGGGCGATCGCCTTGGCCAAATATTGGCATACTGTGGTTAACATGGCTTCGAGTTTTTCGGCTTCCGGCCCCATGCTGGTAATGGCGGGAGTGCGAGATTGACCATTGGCTAGGGCAATCAAACTATCATTGGTGCTGGTATCGCCATCGACGGTAATTTGGTTAAAGCTGCGGTTCGCTGCTCGGCCGAGCATTTCTTGCCACAGATGAGGGGAAACTGTAGCATCACAGGTGACGAAGGCTAACAGGGTGGCCATATTGGGATGGATCATCCCAGACCCTTTGGCAATACCACCAACGCGGACGGGGCGATCGCCAAATTCGGCTTCTAGAGCGATCGTTTTTGGCACTAAATCCGTGGTCATAATGGCTTTAGCAGCGGTATCTGAGCCTTCACTCGATAAACTGGAGACCACTTGGGGAATACCAGAGCGCATGGCCTCCATTTTAATTCGCTGACCAATGACACCAGTAGACGCTAAAAGGATCGACTTCGGATCGATATTGAGAGCTGTGCCTAACAGCGATGCACTCTCTAGAGCATCATTCCATCCAGCTTCCCCTGTCGCTGCATTGGCTTGACCAGAGTTACAGAGAATGGCTTTAGCGCTCGCTTTCTTCTCCAAACGCTGACGACAGTAGTCTACACAAGCAGCACGGACTTGTACCGTGGTAAAGACTCCTGCGGCGATCGCTTCCACATCCGATACAATCAACGCTAAATCCGGTTGTCCTGAAGGCTTTAAACCTGCTGTAATGCCTGCGGCTTGATACCCCTTCGGTGCAGTGACTCCGCCTTCTATGACTTGCCAATCTGACATACCTGTAAATTCCCCTGCTGTCAATCGGTACGAAAGGCAATTATAGCGCTTTGCGCTGGTAATGGGTAATAGCAAGGCAATAGGGAGACCCAGATGTCCTCGATTCCCTATTCCCTAAATTCCAAAAAAAATAAGGAGAGCCACAGGACTCTCCCTACCATCAGGGTGCATCTACTTATCATATTATTACATAGTAGGGGTGTGGGGTAAAACCCCTTTTTATAATTTTTTGATGAAAAAATTGGGGCGTTTTAAGCCCCATTTTCGTACAAAAATCAGTGTTTTTTCTGATTCTATTTATTTCGATCCCTAGAAGATGAATTAATTCATGGAATATACTTCAGGGTTATCTTGGATAAAGGAACGGCTGTCCTAGCAAAACAGCAGAATTTAGATTGATATTTCAGTATTACTATGGAGACAGCTACGGACTGGAGATCTCGGCAGTAATATCAAGAAATGATGAAGCTCAAGCATCTAACTGCTTGGCTAAGAGTTGGTTGGTTAACTTTGGATCGGCTCGACCTCCAGTTTTCTTCATCATTTGCCCTACAAAGAAACCTTTGAGCTTGGTTTTACCATTGCGGTACTGCTCCAGTTCCTTGGGATGAGCGGCTATTACTTCGGCGATCATGGCGTTGAGGGTTTCGGGATCGGAAATTTGGGTTAACCCCTTACTTTCAACTAATTTTTCCGGCGATCCACCTTTGGTGAGTAATTCCGGGAGCAGATCCTTGGCAATTTTCGAGCTAATGGTTTTGGCTTCAATGAGCTTGATTAACTCAGCTAAGGCTTCTGGACTGAGGGCAATTTCAGTGATTTTCACTTTCTCGGCATTGAGATAAGCGGCAATATCGCCCATAATCCAGTTTGCTGCCAGTTTGGGGGTTCCACCAGCCGCGAGGGTTGCCTCGAAAAAGGTCGCCACGCTGCTATCATCGGTGATTACGCGAGCATCATAGGAGGATAAGCCTAACTCGGTTTCATAGCGATCGCGTTTTTGTGCGGGTAATTCGGGTAATTCTCCCTTCCATTGGGAGAGTCGATCCGCAGAAACCTGAAGTGGGGGTAAATCCGGTTCAGGAAAATAGCGATAGTCGCTCGATCCTTCCTTACTCCGCATACTGATGGTGCGTTGCGCTCCTTCTTCCCACAGGCGAGTTTCTTGGAAAATTGGCTCTCCGGCTTCAATGGCTTCAATTTGCCGTTCAATTTCATAATCAATAGCTTTTTGAATGGCGGTAAAGGAGTTCATATTCTTAATTTCCACCTTCACGCCAAACTCTTTTTGTCCCACAGGACGCACGGAAATATTCACATCGCAACGCAGCGATCCTTCTTGCATATTGCCATCGCTAACGCCCAGATAGCGGACGATGCGGCGTAATTCTTGGGCATATTCAGCCGCTTCTTCGCCAGAGCGTAAGTCGGGTTCCGAGACAATTTCAATCAGAGGAATGCCTGCCCGATTGTAGTCTACGAGGGAGAAGGTGGAACCGGAAAGGCGATCGCTCCCTCCATGGACTAATTTCCCCGCATCCTCCTCCATGTGCAAGCGGGTAATGCCGATTTTTTTTCGTTGCGGTTTCCCCTCTTTATCCGCTAACTCAATTTCCAGCCACCCATGTTCGGCAATGGGGAGATCGTATTGAGAAATCTGATAGTTTTTGGGCAGATCGGGATAAAAATATTGTTTGCGATCGAACTTGCTGTATTCGGCGATCGTGCAGTTCAGGGCTAAACCCGCTTTCACGGCATATTCTAAAACCTTCTGATTCAAAACCGGCAACACCCCCGGTAAACCCAAGCAAATGGGATCGATATTCGTGTTCGGTGTTGCACCAAAGGCTGTGGAGGAATAGGAGAAAATCTTGGTTTCCGTACTCAGTTGGCAGTGAGTTTCCAAACCAATAATCGCTTCATACTCGGTTTTTGCAGGTGCAGCAGTGGCCATAGGTGAAGTCTTCTTTTAAGTTCAGGTTAACTTCCATTATCGCCGATCTGTGGGGGATGAGGGATCTTTTTCATGGGTGTTGTAGATTAGCCCTCTTCTGTCACTCTCCGAGAATGAAGATAGAATAAAATAGAGTATCAATAGCTAAAAGCGAGATAGATCAATGGATGTAGAGTTACAGATCTTAAAACATTGTTCTTATTTATGGAGGGGATTTAATAAATTGATTAACACCGTTAATCAATTTCAATCCTTTTATCCTTCCGGATAATTGGCAGATTTCCTATTCATTGAACTCGGAGAGTGACAGAAGAGGGATATTTTAGATTTTGATAACAAAATTTTAGATCCCTGGAAAAAGTTTTTGAGATTATTTGCTGATTGAGTGGGATTATAAGCTATCAATTTATACTTTTTCTAAACATTTTTTTGCCTGTTCTGATTCATGGGAAATAAATTGAGCAGGTCGGACATATTGATTCAAGATTCTCTCTATCCGATCTAGTCCAATTTCTTCCATGAAATCCACTCTTCTCTCCTCAACCAACAAATTCGTTTTTTCTATGTAGTTTCCAATTTTAGAGCCAAGTCTATCAATTCCTATATTAGGAACACCTAAAATGTCAGCTAAAATAATCGAGTGCAATCGATTTCCGAAATGAAAATCCATGGCACTGAGAATCTCGATAAACTCTTCTGGCTCTTCCCATGAGTGTAATTGATAGTTCTGCTGGGGTAGATATTTCTTTAACCGTTCATGGAATTGATTATCATTTCTTTCTGTTCCCACATGACCGGGGAGTAAATGAATCACTGAATTGTATTTTTCAATCACAGGTAAAAGTTGATGCGCATAGAACTCGCCTCTACCTTCTCCCCACCAAAATTTACCAGAAAATGAAATATTTTGCAGTTGATTATTGGTTTTAGATTGAATATAATTGTGGTAAATATTTAAATCAATAAATACTAAATCCCCACCTAGGTAAATTGCCTCTTTATTTTTAAAGTAATTAGAGGCTATATCATACGATGACCGATCGCGCAGATACAAAAGAGATGATTTTTGGAAAATATCATAGCTTTCCTCTTGGACTTCCGCATCAACCGCTTCTAAACCAATTCCCAGAAAGCCAAACTTTTTCCCCATTAGTCTAGATAAGGACTGGATTCTCAACAAATTCGTTGGACGATCTCGAATATTAACCGTCCCTCCTCCCCAAAAAATTCGATCGCTCTTGAGAATTAAGAGAAGTTTTTGTAACTTCGATAATTTTTCTTCACCATAAAAGGTGACTTTTTCATTGTTTTTAGGGTAATAATCTTCTTTGCAGAGAATGAAGATATTAACGACATCAGATCGACAGGAAAAATAGTTACTGAGTTGCTTGACAAATAAATCATCTCCAATATTCCTCTGTCCATAATATCCCATCAGCAAAATATTCATGGATTTTCCTCGGTAAACTTTGTAGAATTATTATATCCCATCTTAAGAGAACTCTTTTGTTGCCCGACTGTCACGCTGAGACCCAATGATTAAAAACTCATACTATTCCAGGTTTCTGCGGCATCTGATATTGCTCGATCGACCGTTTTTTCGTCTAACATAGCGGCTTGTAGGTTGTCGTAAAGGGCTTGTTTTAATTCAGTTAATCCTTTCATCGCGGGAATTAAAACTTCTGCGGAGTCTAATTGTTGGGAGCTGATTAAGCGGGCAGTTTCTACGGGAGTGGATTGGGGAGTCGATTTGAGTTGACTTTGATACTCTTGTACGGATTCTACCGTAGAGGGTAAGACATGGGCGGCTTCGGTAAAAGCCAGTTGGTTTTCAGGGTTGGTAACGAAGAGGGCAAATTTGAGGGCGTTTTTGGGTTGATCGGTTTGACGAGGGATGACTACGTTCATGACGGCAACGTTGATTTTACCGGTATTTCCAGTGATTTGGGGAGAACTTTGGGTGACTTCGGCAATGGTGGGCGCGTTGGTGGCGATCGCATTCATAAATTCTGGGCCAGAGAATAATAGTGCCACTTCGCCAGCTTGGTATAATTCAATGGCTCGCCGATGTCCCTGGGTTAGCACTTCCCTGGGTAACCAGCCTTTTTGGTATAAATCCACCCAATATTGAAAGGCGGCTTTACCTTCTGGGGTATTAAACGCAGCTTTGCCTTCCTCATCCACTAACGTCACCCCCATTTGTACCATGGACTCTAGGACTTCCGAGGAATCTTCAGGGACAAAGGTGACAAAAAAGGCAAATTTTCCAGTTTTTTCTTTCACCTGTTGGGCGACTTGTGCCAACTGAGCATAGGTTTTCGGAGGTTCCGTAATGCCCGCTGCCTGTAAAATGGATTGATTATGTAGAGTGATGCGGGTGGTGAGATACCAGGGTAAACCGAATGTCATCTCATTGAGGGTATTGGCTTTCCAAATACCAGGTAAATAGAGAGAGCGATCGCCCTCACTAATACGCTCCTCCAGGGGCAACCATGCTTGACGAGCCGCCAACGTAGAAGCAAAATTGGGATTCAGATTCACGACATCTGGAGCCGTTTGTGCTGCCACAGCCGTTAAAATTTTACTCTCCATGGCTGCCCAAGGTACATCCACCCAACGAATCGTTATTCCTGGATTTTCAGCCTCAAACTCGGCAATCAAATCATTGAAATAATCCGTAAACTTAGGTTGTAATTGCATCGTCCAAAATTCCACTTCCCCGGAAGCAGAATCCTTGGGTTGGGGCGTGCCACAACTGATGAGCCAAGTCAGACAAAAGGCGATCGCCATCCATACCCAAAACGACTTGCGACGAAGAGAAAATATCATACACCCACCTAAATTAGGAGAAGCTCTAATTATCAAGCATCTAAGCTCAATAATCAATTGACCGATACATTAAGCCACAATTTAAGCTATAACAGGAATATTACAAACCTCTTCTTGAATCAAGAGGCGATCGCCCGACTCCAGATTAGGTTCAGGACTGTTGACTAAATGTTTAGATCATCAACTATGTACAGCTTAGTCTAAGTCTGTCATAGTTGGTCTAAAGTTTTTCAGAACGGAAGCTACTGCTGTGAATCTTCTTGACAACCTCAAAGGTTTATTATCTAAACGGCCAAAAGGGATTGGAGTTGAACTGACTCCAGAACAGATTAATATTGTTCAAGTCCTGAAAAAGGGTCAAGCATACAAACTTCAATCCTTCCACTCCATAGAAGTGCCAGAAGGTATCTATGAAGATGGACAGATTTTAGATGCTCCTGCGATGGCAGAACTGATTCAAAGCTGTCTGGAGGAAAATAAAATTACCGTAAAAAATGCCGCTTCTGCGGTATCTGGACGAGAAGCAGTAACCCGCCTGATCCCAGTCCCGGCTGAGTTAGATGATAATGAACTGCGGGAAATGGTATTGAACCAGGAAGCCGGATTATACCTGCCTTTCCCGCGAGAAGAAGCAGATGTAGATTACCAGAAACTCGATCTGATGGTCGATGATGATGGTATAGAAAAGGTCCGGGTTTTATTAGTAGCGACGCGCAAAGAGGTCACCGACAATTATATTAATACCTTTGAACAGGCGGGGTTACGTCTGGATGTCTTAGAAATTAGTAGCTTTTCTCTAATTCGTACCATTCGCGAAGAATTGCGACACTTTGCCCTAGGAGAAGCCGTGGCGATCGCTAATATAGAATTTGAAGGCACAGAAATTGCGATCGTTGTGGATGGAGTACCCCAATTTTCCCGTACCGTTCCCATCGGCACCAGCCAGATCCAAAATGCCCTCTGTCAAGCCATGAACCTGCCCCCATCCCGGAACCCCGAAATCCTCCAAGGAATGACCATTCCCCTAACTCCCGTCGACAGTGTACAAACCGGTATGACTGGCTCCAACCCCGGTGCGGCTGCTATGGTAAGAGTATTGGGAGAATTAGCCGATGAGCTGCGCCGATCCATTGACTTTTATGTAAACCAAGGGGAGAACCAAGAAGTCGCCCAACTCCTGCTCTCAGGTAGTGGGGCGGGAATTGGTCAATTAGATGAATTTTTAACTCAAAGGCTCAGTGTTCCCACGTCCCAAGTCGATCCCATTGAAGCCCTGTCGTTGGAAATAGACCAGGAAATCCCCCCTGCCCAACGGCCTGGATTGGGTATTGCCTTGGGTCTAGGCTTACGATATGTGATGTAGAGGAAAACACCCATGTATGGACTCGATATTAATTTTCTTAAGGATAGACCCGGATATTTAGAGACTCCCGCAACCAACCCAAAAGGAGGGGGAGGCAGTAGTGCTAGTCCCACGAATGCAATTCCCCTGATCGCCGGTTTGGTTGTAGGGGCAGCCGCTGTGGGTGGAACCTTGGGGGTGAAATTATTCGTTATTGACCCGCAAAATGCCGATCTGCAAGCTCAATTAGATGGGATTAACGCTAATATTGAACAACAAGAGGCGAAAACCCAGGAAATTGGGGCAATACAAGTCCAAACTGAAGCGATTCGCACCCAAACCTTGGCCCTGGCAACGGTGTTTAACCAGATTAAACCCTGGTCAGCCCTACTACAAGAAATCCGCGATCGCGCTCCGGCAAGCATTCAGATTAGTAGCGTTGAACAAATCGAGTTTGAACTGCCCGATCCTAATCCCCCCGAAGAAGCCCCAGACGCAACCATCAATATTAAAGGGCTACAAATTCAGGGGAGCGCCCGCAGCTATGATGATGTGAACGATTTTATGCTACTGCTGAAAAACTCCGATTTTTTAGCTGGCGAAAAAACTAAACTCCTTCGTGCCAACCTGGAAGCAAACAACACTCAAGTCGAAGTACCAGAAGGTAGCGATTTAGAAGTTAGCCTTCCAGATGTGGTTGCCTTTAACATTGAAACGCCCTTATCCGATAAAGGGGCATCAGAATTAATGGCCCAACTAGAAAGTAAAGGAGCCATTGGCTTAGTCAGTCGGATTGAAACATTAAGAGAAAAAGGAATTTTAGAATAATGACACTAGCAGGAGATTTAGGAACAGTCGGGGCTGAAGACGAAGGCAAAGGTGGCAATCCAATTAATCTATTTATTGGCATTGGCATTGGTGTAGTGGGCTTAGGAATAGCTGCATTCTTAGCCTATAGCCAAGTGCTGCCTGCCATGGAGAAAAATAAAGAACTGCAAGCCGAGGTTAATGATAAACAAATTCAGGTTAGACAAGAGCAAGAATTGCAAAATCAGCTTCTGGCAGCCCAAGAAGATCAAGAATTAGCCAAGCAGCAAAGCCAAGATGTGACGACCCTATTTGCAGATGATGCTGCTCTGGATACTCTACTGCTCGATATTAACCGCATTCTTAAGGAGCGAGGGGTGGAGTTAATGCAGTTTGAGCCAGATTCTCAAGGCATACAATTAGTAGAAGATGGTTCATTAGGGACAGCAGTTGATGGTAAGCTCAGAAGCCAGGGTTACCGCCTCCAATTTTCGGGAACGTTCGATCAGACTCGTTTGGTATTACTCAATCTTGAGCGCCTGCAACCCTTATTAGTGGTAGATTCCATGAGAGTCACGGTTGATCCATCTTCCCAAGAGGTGTTATATCAAGGGGGGAGTTTAGTCGCCCAGAATGCACCTAAACTAATGACAGAAATGGAAATCAAGGCTCTGCTTCCTGCCGAACTCCCCCCCCCACCGCCACCGGAAGCTGAAGCTGAAGCCGCCCCTGAAGGTTAAAACGACCAGTTGTAGGGGTGAAAACTGTTTCTCCCCTATAGCATGGTGCGTAGATCTTCAAATAAGCGGTGAGCTTCTTCAATTTCAAAATTTTCGAGTCGCTCTTCAAGTCGGTGAATTTTCGGTTCTAGGGGCGTATCGATCGCCTCCTGTTTCAACTTATCGACTAACGAGATCGCCTCAATCAAATCAGTCTCGAGTAAATCCAGAATCTGACTAATCAACTGGGCAATGCGCTCCTGGTTCCACTGCTTCTGCTCCTGCTCCTGGACAGTATCGGGTAAGTGTTTAATACCCTCTAATACCTGATCTAAGGCTTCGAGTAATCTCGCCTGACTAGCTTGCAACTGTTCAATATTGAGAGCATCTAACCTTAACATCTCTTCGACCTTCACTGCCCAGACATATACCCGATTAGCTCCAATATTACCCGCTGCTCCTTTCAAACCATGAACCTGCTCTTGTGCGGGTAACCACTCTTGGCGGCCAATTGTCCCTTTGAAATGTAAGCCAAAGTCCTGGTAGTGCTGATAAAATAACTTCAGTAATCCTTGATACCCTTGCCAGTTCCCTTGCATACGGGATAAACCAGCTTCCAGATTAATCCCCGGTACAGAGGGATAAACGGGTCTATCCTTTTCCTCCTCAGCCATATGCTCTATTTGCTCTTTGCTCTCCTCTGGTGCCGTATACATTCCTGGAGCAATCCAGCGCAGGAGAGCTGAATATAAGGCTCCGGGATTCACGGGTTTTGCGACATGATCGTTCATACCTGCGGCTAAACTTTTAGCCCGATCGCCATCCATCGCATGGGCAGTCATCGCCACAATCGGCACCGTCGCAAACCGTTCTGTTTCTAAATTCCCTTCCTCTGCCATAGCGCGAATCTCTCTAGTGGCGGTTAATCCGTCAACTTCAGGCATCCGAATATCCATCAAAATCAGATCGAAAGCGTGCGATCGCACCTTCGAGATCGCCTCTTTACCATCGATCGCCCACTCCACCTTCAGCCCTACACTCTGCAACAGTTCCCGTGCAATTAACGAATTCACCTCATTATCTTCAACCAACAAAACCTGAGCGCCCTGGATCTGTTTGAGTTGTTCATCCAAAGCAGAAGAGGACGCGATCGATAGATTTTGATTAAAAGGGATGTTGTACCCTAGAACCAAAAGAATCGTCTCCAATAATTGGGAGCGATTAATGGGTTTGGTCACCAACACCTTCTGATCTAACCAGGGAGCAGCTTCTAGGATACGCTCTTCCGTATGAGCTGTCACCATTAAGATCTGGGCAATACCCGCCAAAAGGGGATCGGCTTTGATCCCTCTTAAGGTTTCTAAACCATTCATGTTGGGCATATAGGCATCAATTAAGACCAGATCAAACGGAGCTAAGTCCCTTGCCGCTTCTAAAGAGGCGATCGCCTCCTCTCCAGAACCCACTGCCATTGCTTGTAAGCCAAAAGAATTTAAGATCTTCACGAGCATCTCCCTAGAGAAGGGATGATCGTCAACCACTAAAGCCTTTGAACCCGCTAAATTAGGAATCTCTAGGGATTGAGAGTAATCCCCTAAAGCACACAGATACGGAACTTCCAATTCAAAGGAAAAGGTCGTACCTTGATGAAGCTCACTTTTAACCTCAATCGTACCTCCCATCAATGTCACCAGACGTTTGCAAATCGCTAATCCTAACCCAGTTCCCTGATACTTGCGACTAATGGACGCATCAGCTTGAGTAAAGGCTTCAAACAGGGTATCAAGCTGATCTGAGGTTAAACCGATACCGGTATCATTGACTTCAAATTTAAGCTTGACCAACCTTTCCGTTAAAGCCAAGGTCTCAATGCTAATCATTACACAGCCTTTTTCAGTAAATTTTACCGCATTACTGGTAAAATTAATCAGGACTTGGCTCAACCGCAGAAAATCCCCTATCACATAACTGGGGACATTACTATTGACCTCAAACAACAGATCTAAACCCTTTTCTTTTGCCTTAAATGAAAACAGATTATATAAGTTATCTAAAATTGATTCTAATTGAAAGGGGGCATACTCTAACTGCATTTTCCCTGCTTCAATCTTAGAGAAATCCAAGATATCATTGAGGATAG
Organism: Cyanobacteria bacterium UBA2566; assembly: GCA_002340255.1. GTDB lineage: Bacteria > Cyanobacteriota > Cyanobacteriia > Cyanobacteriales > Desertifilaceae > Roseofilum. Next base: position 12,895 of record DDLS01000198.1, on the reverse strand, counting down.
ACAACAAAGAATGAGCGGAACTCTGAATCTTTTTCAGATAGTCTTTTTGCTCCTCATTTAAATCGGTTTTTAGAATCAAATGCGTCAACCCTAAAACCCCATTCATAGGGGTGCGAATCTCATGACTCATCAAAGCCAAAAACTCACTTTTAGCACGATTAGCATATTCGGCCGCTTCTTTAGCTTCTTGTAGTTCTTGTTCCGCTAATTTGTGTTTTGTAATATCTACAGACATACCAATCATGCGGATGGGTTGTCCCTCTGGATCGCACACCACCGTAGCATTCACTTGAAACCAATGCCAGAATGGATTGATAAGATTGGGATCGGCACAGACTCGATGTTCAATTTGGAAAGAACCCCGTTCCTTAATCGCCTTTTGATTGGCGTGATGCAGCCTCTGAACATCAGAGGGATGAACCAGGGCTAGGACTTGATCGCAGTCCATTTCTACCGGAATATCTTGATTAAGAGTGGAAGAAAAATATATGCTCTTCGTTCGTAAATCTTGTTGCCAGGCGATCGCCCCAGAGACCTCTAATGCTAACAATAATTGGGTTTCCCTTTCTTGTAAGGCTAGTTCAGCTAGTTTCCGAGCGGTGATATCAAAGCGAATGGTTAAATATTGAAAGGCTTTACCTTGGCCATTAATGAAGGGCACAATAGTACTCGATACCCAATATAATTGGCCATTTTTAGCACGATTACAAATTTCTCCATTCCAAATTTTACCTTGGCTAATGGTACCCCACAGATCTTGGAAAAAGGCTGCGTCATGGTAACCCGATTTAATGACCCGATGGGTTTTGCCGATCAGCTCCTGTTGTGAGTAACCTGATAGGGAACAGAATTGCTCATTGACATAAGTAATGATTCCTTGAGCATCAGTAATGGCTACAAGGGCGGATTGATCTAGGGCTTCCTTAAAAGTAGATAACTCACCAATCAGCTCTTGTCGTTCTAGCTCGGCTTGTTTGCGGGCTGTAATCTCTCGGAAAATTCCCTGAATCAAGGTTTCTCCTTCGATGGTAATAACAGACGTTGAAACATCAACAGGGACGAGATCGCCAGTTTCAGATTGGCACTCTATATCGAATAATTGATCAATGTCTTGATTGGCGATCGCCTGAAATGCCTCTTGCATCTCTGATAATCTCTCTGGTGGAAACACATCACTCCAGTGCATTTGACAGAAAGTTTCCCGACTATAACCGAATAATTGTTGTGCCTTAATATTGACTTCCTGAATGTTGCCCTGTCGATTCGTTAAGACAATAGCATCACCAGCTCCATCCATCAGCGCTCGATAGCGAGCTTCCCGATCCTTCAAGGCAGCAGTGCGCTCGATCACTTTATTTTCCAGTTGCTGATTAAGTTCTTCGAGCAGGCGACTTGCTCGTTGGCGTTCGAGTTCTGCTCCTGCACGCGCTGCAAACACTCTGAGGATCTGTTCTGCCCATTGGGGATTTTGCAGAGGTTGGGTATCTAAAATACAAAGGCTACCGATCGCTTCTCCCTGAGCATTATAGATGGCAATTCCCAAATAGCTTTCAGCACCTAGCACTCCTAAATCGGGATCGTCAGGAAAATGTTCCTTAACCGCATTAATACAAACATAAACTCCCCGATCAAGAGCTTGTTCGCAAGGAGTATTAGCGATCGGATAACTAAATTGGGTGTGCCATTGACCTTTCCCCCAAAAGGCTAAAGTAGAAAGCCGATCTCCCACAATTTCTGACACTAGAGCATAGGCAACATTCAGGGCTTTACTAATATACTTCACTAAGGCAGGGAAAAAATTGTCTCCTGTGGTTGCTGCGGTTCCAACCACCAGATTATCTAACGCTCTTTGGGCTTGTTTTCGTTGGGTAATATCTTGCATCAACCCCAACACATAAGTTGTCCCTTCTTCACCCTGGAGTAAAGAGGTTGAGATAGCGATTATTCGTTTCGATCCATCTTTATGTTCAATTTCCCATTCTTCCGCCATCAGGTTATGTCCGTCTCGCATCTGCTCCATTCGGGCGATCGCCTGCTGTTGAATCTCTGGGTCAGGATATAAACTCTGGTACCAGCCTAATCGATTGATTTCGTCTAAACTATAGCCAGTAATCCGTTCTATTTGCTGATTCCAGACGGTAAATCGTACAAAGGGAAATTCTTCTATGTTATGACAAACACATAAGCCTTCCGCCATTTGATCTAAAATTTGCCCAGAAAAACGGTTTTCTTGTTCTACACGCAATTCGGCTGATTTGCGATCGCTAATATCGATGATACTCCCGACATAACCCACCACTTCCCCAGTATGATCTCGCTCAACCACCAATTGTCCATACACCCAGATTATACGTCCATCAGCATGTTGCAAGCGGTACTCTAACTGACAAGGGCTATGGTTTTCCATAGCTTGTGTCCAAACATCTCTCACCTGGGGACGATCCTCTGGATGTATCACATATAGCCATTGATCTCCCAAGGCTTGCTCTAGGGAAACTCCCGTCAGGTCAGACCATTTACTATTGACATAAATACACTTGCCGGATTGATCCGTGCGAAAAATACCCACAGGAATTGCTTCTGCTAGACTCGCGTAGCGTTGTTCACTTTGGCGCAGACGATTTTGGGCTTCTTCTTTCTCCCGGAGTTCTTGTTGTAGCTTTTCGTGAGTCGTTGCCTGTTGAATGGCAATCTCCAATTGCACTGCTAAAGTTTGCAATAGCTTCACTTCCGACGGTTTCCATTGCCGGGGTTGCAGACTTTCGCTGACATTCAGCCAACCCCACAATTCACGGCTACAACAATATAGAGGGATTAGGATTTGCGATCGGATCTGCCAATCTCTCAACTGTTGGCGATAACACTCTGGAATGGGGGTTATCTCAATATCGGCGATCGCGCCAATATCTTCCTGTTCATAAGACTGATTAATTTGTTCTGGACAACAGCCCAACAACCTCTCCCCCAGGTGGGAGGATTGCTCTTTATCAATCGATTCAGCCACTACTCGCACTTCCCCATGGGGTTGCCAGTGCCAAATCTGCACCCGATCTGACTCCAGTAAAGGTCTAACCTGTGCCACCGTCGTTTGCAAAATGGTTTCTAAACTGAGAGAAGAGCGAATCTGAGCGGCGACATCGGCAATTAATTTTTCCCGCTCTAATTCAGCATTTCGAGCTTCGAGTAAAGCTATCCTCTGTGCTTCAAGGTGCATTACTTCTTGCTCCAAATCTTCAGCTAATTTATACAGTTCTAGAGGATTGAGCGCTTCCAATAGATTCGTTTCTGTGATAATTCCACAGAGTTTTCCTTCAGAAGAGGTGACGACGACACGCCGAATCGAATACTTCTCCATCAATTGCTGAACAGATAATAGGGAGTCCCTTGGTTGCACGGTAAACACGGGATGACTCATCACCTTCTCGGCGATCGCCCGTTCCAAATCGACTCCCAAAGCATGAAATTGCACCAAATCATGCTCCGTGATAATGCCGACAGGAAATCCTTTCTCGGAGATCGCCACACAACTAATCGAATGCTTGGCCATCACTTGGGCTATATGCAAGAGGGAATCCTGGGGACTCAAGCAAATTACCTGCTGTGTCATTACTTCTTGTACCAGACACAAGCGCAATAAATCTATCGGTCCAGATAGTTGTCTCAGACTCTCATCTGTTACCAATCCAACCAGGTTCTCTTGAGGGTCAACAATCGGTAGATGGCGAATGTGATGCTCTTTGAGTAAATTAATCCCGCCAAATAAATCCATGAACTCTTCCTCTTTCAAGGTAATCACTGGATGGGTCATCACTGCTCCTAGGGTGAGTTGGTCTAGGGGTTGTTCTTGAGCTAATAGGCGTACTAGATCTTGTTCAGTGATAATGCCGATAACTTTCTTGTTTAATGTAATAATAACACAACTGGAGACCGATTGAATATACGGGTTCTCCGCAACTCTCTGGTTGCCTTGAGTCAAGTTACAATTGCTATGAACAGTACTCATTTTTGCGATCGCTTCCCTCACCAAAGTATCGGTTGATGCGACCAGAGGTTTCCGGACAATAGCACGGTAACCCTCACCTCGTTTAGTCAGGATTGTCGGATTTAAAAACATGGCTCATATCAATTAAAAATTAAAAAAATTAAAAATTAAACATGGCTCTGGGTTGAGGCCAGTTGACCCACTGCGAGACGAATACAGGATCGTACGTCATCCTATCTCTCCTATCTCTGCTCTCATAGATTAACTGAACCCAGTCAATAGTGCCATACGAAGAAACTTTATCATTCAGTACAAGTTCCCCGTAATCATTTAATTATTAATCGTTAATCGTTAATTATTTAATGGGGAGCGTAATCTTAAAAATCGAGCCATGGGGTTTATTATTACTCACCTGAATGTTCCCCCCATGGGCCTCTACGACCAACTTACAAAACGCTAGACCTAATCCAATTTGTGAAATATCGGGTAAAATATTGCCAATTTCGTACTTCTCAAAAATTTTCTCTTTTAAAGACTCTGGAACTCCAGGACCTCTATCCAGGACTTCTAACGTGATAGGCCCAGAAACGGGAGCATTTAAGTGAATAATAATTTGGCTATCGACAGGCGAAAACTTAATGGCATTGGAGAGTAAGTTATCTAATACCCGATGGATCATCGCTTCATCAATAGCAATCATGCTTCTGGGTTCTTCTGAGTAGAGGGTAATTAGGATTTGATTTCTATTAGCAGCAATCTCCTCAAAATTAGAAACGGCTGAAGCCACCAGGACAGCTAGATCCATTTCTTGTAAGTTCAGGCGAACTTTCCCCGATTCTAAAAGAGAAATTTTCAATAAATCATCAATTAAAACTTGCAGTGCTTGGGCTGAATGATAGATTCTATCGAGTTTATCTTTTTGTTTTTCTGGGCTATACTCCCGACTTCTGAGCAGTTCTAACCCAAATAAGACACTGCCTAGAGGGTTTCGCAAATCATGCACTACCATTTTTACCATATCTTCCCGTAGTTTGAGCAGGCTTTCTAGCTCGTCATACTGCTGCTTAATTCGGAGCATGGAGGAGATACGAGCGCGAAGTTCCATCCCATTTACCGGTTTGCTGATAAAGTCGTCTGCTCCTGCATTCAAACAACGGGCGAGGTCTGATTTTTCACTTAATGCCGTGATCATAATAATGGGCACAACTTTCCATTTAGCCAGAGATTTAATCTGCCGACAAACTTCAATCCCATCAATTCCAGGCATCATCACATCCAGGAGAATCAGGCCTGGATTGTAGGTTTCTAGAGAAGTGAGGGCTTCTTGACCATTGGCCGCATAATAGAGGTTGTAGTCCTGGTTACTCAATAGGGTTTCAATAACATCAAAATTATCGGGTTCATCATCAACAATTAAAATAGAAGACTCATTGATCTGATTCATCTGTTTATTTACCCTATGTCTGGTCTAGATTAGGTGACAACTCCCCACTCCGATCTAGCCTAGTGCCTTGAGCACGGCTTCGCCAATGGTAGAGTGCTGGATTCTCCATCTAGTTTTTAGATCGAGAGGTCCCGTTTCTGAGTGAGGCTTTGCCCAGCTCTACTTCCTTAATCAAGATCCCAGAATTAACACCTTATTGCCCTATAGTCATTTTCCCGGTCTACCGCAGCTCTATGCGCCACTCCTTGAAATTAGATTTCGTTATGCAAGGCTCTCTGTTATGCCTGCGTCGCGGGTAGATGATTGACTAGATCTATTGTACTCTATACAGTAAAGAAGAGTACCCCTTTATTTTTTTGGCTTTCATCCCGACGTTAACTATTGGGGTAGAATGTGCTGCTCTCCGGCTGTTTAAGCAAAAAGCTCCTCTATGAGAGTAACCAATTGTTTGAGTTTAACCGGTTTACTCAGGTATTCATTGGCTCCTGCTTCTAGGGTTCGATCGCGATCGCCCTCCATCGCTAAAGCAGTTAAAGCAATAATCGGAATATCCACCAACTGAAGATCCTGACGGATTTTCTTGATCGCTTCTAAACCATCCATTTCTGGCATCTGAATATCCATTAAAATAATATCGGGCTGTTCTGACGCAGCTAAAGCAACCCCTTCTAAGCCATTTCTACCAATGCACAGTTGATAGCCTTTCACGTTTAAGTAACTGGATAGAGTCGTAATATTCGCGTCGTTATCATCGACGAGCAAGATTAACGGCGATCGCGCCGCAGTAGAAGCGTGAGCCTCTTGAAACCTCTCCGGTTCCGTGGATGGGTTGGTTTCTATAGAGGGCAGTTCTAGACAAGGCAGATCTATACTGACACAAGTCCCGCAATCTACTTTACTCCTCACCACTACTTTACCCCCATGAAGTTCCACAATCTGCTTCACTAAAGTTAAACCCAATCCTGTCCCGGTATACTTTCGATTTAAGGCACTATCGATTTGCACAAAGGGCTTAAAGAGTTTTTCTAGGTTTTCTGGCGCAATCCCAATTCCCGTATCGCTGATACCAATGCGTAGATAATGATGAATCGTGAATCCCGGATCTTGGCGATCGGAGTCCCCTTCTGCATAAAATGCATTTACATTGCGAATTTCCGGAAAACACAGAGGTTCTTCCTGACTCAAGGAATGCCGACTCACTACTTTGAGCGTAATTTTGCCTCCGTCCGGAGTGAATTTCACCGCATTATTGAGCAAGTTAATTAATACTTGGCGAATACGGCGCTCATCGACCCAAAGATCGGGTAAATTCTTGGCGATCTGGGTTTCTAGAAAAATGCCTTTTTTCAGAGCTTGTTGTTTGACAAATGCCAGACTAGAGGTACATAGGGGGGCAACTGGGACACGACGGTATTCTAGTTCTATTTGCCCTGATTCGATTTTAGCGACATCCAGAATATCGTTAATTAGCTCTAGTAGATGGGAACCACTACGCTCAATAGTTTGTATGGCTTTGAGCTGTCGTTCATTAATTTCCCCAAAGATTTGCTCTTGCAGTCCTTCCGTCATTCCCAGGATGGCATTGAGAGGAGTGCGAAGTTCGTGACTCATATTGGCCAGGAATTCATCTTTGAGTTGAGTGGCGCGGGCGAGTTCTTGGTTGGTTTTTAGAAGTTGTTGTTCAGCCGCTTGGCGATCGCTAATATCTCGAGAAACGCAAATTAAGTACCCATTGTCCGTGAGAGTAAGGGAGAGTTCTTGGGCAAAAGGTTCACCTTGCCGTAGAGCAACGGTAGTGCCTCGCCATTGGTGTTTCACATCCAGAACAGGAAAGACTTGCTCTTCAAAGAATTGGATTTGTTCGGGAGCGTAGAGCTTGCGCCACGTTTGTCCGAGCAATTCTTGGGGGTCAGTAAAGTTAAAGAGGCTCAGGTGAGCTTGGTTGATGAAGATATAGCGATCATCTTTGAGAATCGCAATCCCATCGATCGCCGCTTCAATGGCTGCCATCTGGGGTTGTAGTTGGGCTTGTGCCTGTTTGCGATCGGTAATATCCTGACAGACACAAATGCGTGTCCCATCTTCCGTGAGCGTCAGGGAGAGGTATTCATTAAAGGTCGATCCATCTTTACGGGTGGCAATTACCTCCCCTCTCCAAGACCCTTGTTCGAGGAGTACGGGAAATATTTCTTCCTCAAAGCGTTTCAGCTCTTGCTCAGAATACAAGATTCTCCAGCTCTTGCCGATCAGCTCTTCGGGGCTATCATAGTCAAACATCTGTACATGGGAACGGTTCAAATATTCGTAGTAGTCTCCCTTAAGAAGGGCAATACCATCCACAGCCGCCTCAATGCTGGCCAGTTGCCGGGCATTTTCCTGTTCCGTTTCTTCTCGCTTGCGCTGTAGTCGATAGCCTTGCATCAGGTTACTACAGGTAATCAGAAAGGGTTCTAGTTCTTCTACGATCGCCAGATCGTAGCCCTGGGGTCGATTGGCAATCCCCACCATTCCCACGAGGGTAGATCCAATGTAAATGGGCAAACCTAAAAAGGTCTTCAGGGGGGGATGACCATCGGGAATGCCGCAGTGCTGGGGGTCGGTGTTGGGACTATTGGTAATTACCGGTTTTCTGGTCATCACGACAGCCCCAAACAGGGTATTGATATTCTCAAATTCTGGGGTGGCTCGATCCCAAACCCCATTGCTAATACTGTAGGTTTTTAGGTAAGGAACGCCACGAATTTTTAGCAAGATTTCATTACATTCAGGACGCTTATCCTGCTGCTCCCTGAGCGAAGTCGAAGGGAGGATAGAACTGTTCTGATCCTGAAAGCGCACTTCACCGATAAAACCATATTCACTCTTCGTCAGTTCAAGTAAGTTAGAAAGGAGTCCTTCAAAAATAGTTAACCGATTACCAGCCGTGATAAATTGCGCCTGGGCTGTGCTGATGGCATTGAGCAGTTGGTTACTGCGTGAGAGCGCCATTTCTACTTGTTTGCGATCGCTAATATCAACCCGAATCGCCAGGTACTGAAAGGGTGTTCCCTGGGCATCCAGGAAGGGAATAATGGTGGTATCGACCCAATAAAGGCGACCGTTTTTGGCTCGGTTGCATACTTCTGCTCGCCAAACCTCTCCCTTAGCGATGGTTTCCCACAGGTTTTGGAAAAATTCGGGGGGATGGAATCCGGATTGAATCAGGCGGTGGGTTTTACCCAAGATTTCGGCTTGGGTATAGCCAGAAATTTCACAGAAGCGATCGTTCACATAATTGATGACTCCTTTAGCATCAGTAATAGCCACGATCGCTGCTTGATCCAAGCCTAACTTAAAGTTGGCCAATTCATTTTCCATCTGGGATTTTTTTTGTGCTTCTTGATACTGTTGTTGGGTTTGTTGCAGTTGGGTTTCCATATGTTTGAGATCGCTAATATCTGTAATGCTTCCCACATAACCCATCATCTCTCCATAACTATTGCGCTCTACTGTAGATTGGCTGCAAACCCAGAAGGTACTGCCATCGGGGCGTTGAAGACGGTATTCTAATGCACAAGCACACTGATTTTCGACGGCGTTTACCCAAGCCCTCAACACCTGTTCCCGGTCGTCTGGATAGAGGAGCTGCATCCATCCATCCCCCATGGCATCAGCTTCTGGGAGTCTTGTTAATATAGACCAGCGACGATTTACATATGTGTATTTCCCCGCCTTATTTGTGTAAAAAATACCAACAAAAAGACTTTCCGCGAGACTTTCGTATCGTTGCTGACTTTGTTTCAGTAAGCATTCTGCCTGTTGTCGTGCCCTCAGTTCTACTGTTACTTTTTGGTGCGTATTAGCCTGTTGGATAGCGATCGCCAATTGTACCCCAATGTCTTCTAAAAGGGCAACCTCGTCCTCCGTCCAGTCCCGATAATCCCCACATTGATGAATCATTAAAAATCCCCAAGGTTGATCGTCTAAAATTATGGGGATAACCAAATTAGACTTCACTTGATAGGGATCTAATCCCTTCAGAGGGGAGGAGCTATCTCCCGCCGTTTGATCTCGAAAACAAGAGGGTGCGATCGCATGTCCCAGGGCTGATGGCCAGCGAGGATCGACAGATTCGGCAATAATATGTCCATGACCATCACTTTGAAATTGGCATACCACCGCGCGATCGCACGCGAACAACCGTCTAATCTCCCCCATAGCCCCCTCTAAAACTTCTTGTAGATTCAGGGATTGACCCATCCGCCTAGCAATATCGGCCACAACTTTCTCTCGTTCCCGTTGCGCTTCTAAATTGTTAACTTTACGTTCTAAAACTTCCACTAACTTGTAGATTTCTAGGGGATTCAGAGCTTGTAAGAGATTGCTTTGAGTGACTATTCCCAGCAGTTCCCCTTGCACTCCGGTCACCACCAGGTGCTGAGTAAAATATTGCTCCATAATTTTCTGCACTGCCCACAGAGAGTCTTGGGGTTTAACCGCAAAAATGGGACTGCTCATTAAACTAGAAGCCGTATAGTCTTGCAGATGAGGATAAAAGCTATGAAATTGAACCAGGTCTCGCTCAGTAATGATACCTACTGGAACAGCTAGGGAACCTGTAGCGGTGGGACGAGTTTGAATCATCACGACAGAGCTAATCTGGTGGTTAGCCATTAATTGGGAAATTTGGAAGAGGGATGCCTCAGGGGTTGTGCAAATCACATCGGCACTCATCACTTCTTGTACTTCTCGCAGACGCAACAGATCCATGGGGCGCGAGATCTGGAGTAAACTTTCATGGGTAACTAATCCCACCAAGTTCTCTTGAGCATCAAGGATGGGGAGATGGCGAATATGGTGTTGTCTGAACAAATTAATGGCAAAAAATAGGTCAGTGAAGTCGTCCTCTTTGAGGGCGATCGCTAAAGGACTCATGACCTGTTGGACGCGCAGATAGGCCAGGGGTTGGTCTTGGGCTAATAAACGCACCATATCCCGTTCAGTAAGGATACCCGTGACATTTTGATTATCCACCACTAGAACACAACTGGAGAGGGCTTCTAAATGCATTTGATCCCGTTGAGTCTCTTGAGTACGGGTTGTTGGGCACGATAGATGAGCGCCACTCATTTTCGAGATCGCCTCTCGCACGTTGGTATTGGCAGAGACCACCAGAGGGTTTTGAACAATGGCTGACCTCAGTTCTATGGGAGTTAGAGCAGTTCCAGAATTCAACATTCACGGTTTGGGGGTTTTATCTATATTATGGAATATCTTACTGATTAGCGATTACCCCTTACCATGGATCAATCTGTTACCGACCTATTAGCCCTTTTGGGTGAACAACCCCAACTGGATTTTAATTTACCCGATCCTGAAGATGAAGAAATTCCAGATCAGGAGTTTCAGCAACAACTCGATACAGCGTGGTTGGTGTGCGATCGCTTTGATTTGCAAACGGATATTTGGCGAGGGCGTATTTTACGGGCGATCCGCGATCGGGAAAAAAAGGGCGGTGATGGCCGGGGAACGGGATTTATTAATTGGTTAAAATCGAAAGAAATTACGAAAAGCCAAGCCTATGCTTTGATTCAATTGGCCAATAGTGCTGATACCTTGGTCGAGGAGGGGCAATTAGACCCGGAAGCGGTTAATAATTTTAGTAAACGGGCGTTTGTAGAAACGGCGAAAGCACCGGTAGAAGTTCAACAATTGGTAACGGATGCGGCTAGTCGTGGCGATCGCATTACTCGACGAGAAGTGAAACAATTGGCTGATGAGTGGATGGCCATGTCTTCAGATTTATTACCCAATGAAGTGAAGGAAAAAGCCGCTTCGGGAACGATGGCCTCAAAACATTTAGCCCCCTTAGTCAAAGAATTAGGGAAACTGCCCGATACTCACCTACAAAGCATTCAAGAAGAGGTCGCCGCGAACCCGGATGTAGAAACCGTTAAACAAATGACATCAGAGGCGCGAAGTCTGGCAAAATACTTAGATGCGGCCGCCCAAGTGCAAGTCCTGAGTCAATCCTCAGTAGACTTAGAGATGGCCCTAGATGAAAGTTTGCGGTTAGGCTGTTTAAGTACGGCTTCAGAATTACTCAAACAGGCCACCCAACTCGAGCAAACTGTAGCCAAGTTATATTTAACCTGGAAACGCTTAGGAAATTTAGCCGATCGCCTCTATGTAGACACGGGAGCGAGTACCCCCCATCTGCGATCGATGCTCAATCAACTCGGTCCTCTCACCAGTGAAATTCTGGAAGTTCCCCTGCAAGATCGGCTTCCAGACTCCCAGGAGAGTCAGTCGAGTATCCGCCTACAATGGCTCATGGGGGAACTAGGGAATAGGGAATAGGGAATAGGGAATTTTCCAATATCCCCATCTCCGTATCTGCTTATCCCTCATCAGACCAGAATGAATAGACGATCGCTTTACGCTATCATCAGATAAATCAATAGGTATAGTCATCATTCAGGCAAATTATTCCAGACAAAGGAGATCGAGACTCAGATTAAGATAGACGCTCCATCCTTCTGGCTCCAGAAGGGGATGAAAACGGCCAAGGGTTAAGTTACACTTAAACCTACCAATCGTCAGTCCTCCCAATAGGCACAAATACATTTGCCATCTTTAAGGATTAACATCATCAATATTAGGAATTAGGAGATTAATCACCTATGCAGCAGCTTGCAGTTAGCACTGAACTCAACTATGAAAGCGAAACTTACAAAGATGCCTATAGCCGGATCAATGCGATCGTCATTGAAGGGGAACAGGAAGCCTATGACAATTACATTAACTTGGCTAGTCTGCTGCCCGATGACAAAGAAGAATTGACGAAGCTGGCGAAGATGGAAAAGCGCCACATGAAGGGATTCCAGGCTTGCGGTAACAATTTGAAAGTCACGCCCGATATGGAGTTTGCCAAAGAATACTTTAATCAACTGCACCAAAACTTCCAGGATGCCCTAGCAGAAGACAAGGTGGTTACCTGTCTGCTGATTCAATCCTTGATTATTGAGTGCTTTGCGATCGCCGCCTACAATATCTATATTCCGGTAGCTGACCCCTTCGCTCGCAAAATCACCGAAGGAGTGGTCAAAGATGAATATCTCCATCTCAACTTTGGTGAAGAATGGCTCAAAGCCCACTTTGAAGACTCTAAAGCAGAACTGCAAGCAGCCAACCGCCAAAATCTACCCATCGTCTGGAAAATGCTCAATCAAGTGGAAAAGGATGCTAAAATCCTGGCGATGGAAAAAGAGTCCTTAATTGAAGACTTCATGATTGCCTACGGTGAAGCCCTAGCCAATATTGGCTTTACCACAGGAGAGATCATGCGAATGTCTGCTTATGGGTTAGTATCTGTCTAATCTCGCCTCAGAAGCCTTGAGTTGACGACCCATTTCTTTCTTAGATTTGAGGAAACCTACCGGTCAGACCGATCCATCTGATCGGTCTTTTTATCAGAAAAATGGGTCTAA
>DDLS01000159.1 GCA_002340255.1 Cyanobacteria bacterium UBA2566 | reverse complement strand
TGCCTAGAGTGATAGAAGAGGGGTATGGGGTGTATGAGCGCTTAGGGGATGATGGCATAACCACCTGGCATCCGGCATTTTTGGCTTTGGGAGAAGATTTAGAAGAGTGTAGCCGCAAATATCGCCAGTTTTGTCATCAGTATCAGCCGAAGGAAAAACAAACTAAACCTTTTTATTGGGGCAATAAACTTTTACCGAAGTTGACGCGCAAAAATAAGTCAAATGCTAACAAAAAACAGAAGAAGAAACAGCCGAGTCAACGAGAGCAAGAGGCGAGGGAGGACTATGAAAAGTGGCGACAAAATAATCCGGAGGTGGTGGCAGTGGGGGAAAAGTTTATGTTAGCCAATTGTTATAACCCTGCCCACGTCGCGAACTTTTTAGAAAATTACTACTGATGAATGGGGCAGGTGATAGGATTAGTGTGTCTAAATGCAGAAAATAGGTCTAATTTCTGTATTCTAGATTACTTTTTGTCGATTATTTAGAGGCAACCAGCCAGATATTCTTCATTGTTCATTGTTCATGATTCATTGTTTCGGCTCCTCGCCACATGAACATTGATTCATGGCAGGTAATGAAATCCGCAAACGTAAGAATACCGTACCGATGAGATTGATAAGAAATAATTATGAATGCTGGGAAACGCTTATATGCTAGAGTCTAGAGAAGAGAAAAGAGTATTCTCTGTCGTTTTTGCAGCTAAATAATTTCCTCGTAGCTTTCCTCTTTCAGTATCTGGAATCCTGGCGAAATTTTGTCCTGGGGGTTTTAATCACACAGAACGAACCCAGGGTAAGATGTTTGGCCTTATAGGTAATGCCAAATCCTCCTTCACCCAGGACTTCCTCAATCCTGTACTTGTCTGTAATTTTTTTCCCGGTTGCCAATCCATGATGTTAAGGTCCGGAAACACCAGCTTTCCCTATTATGCTATATCGAGCAGCAATTCCCCCCATTCCTCCATCTGGGGTGAAGGGCCAATCCTGTATTAAGATCAAATAATGCACTCAAGGGTCTTAAACAGATGAAAATTGGATCTCAATATTTGGGAAATAACCAGTGTGAATTTCGAGTTTGGGCCCCTCAACGCCAAGAGGTTGCTGTTCATTTGGTTTCTCTCCAAGAGCGGTTAATTCCCCTTTCAAAAGAGGAACAGGGGTATTGGTCAGCAACCGTTAGTGATGTTCAGCCAGGAAGTCTCTACTTTTATCAACTCGACACCACCGTAGACCGTCCTGACCCCGCTTCTTCCCTGCAACCGAAAGGGGTTCACGATGCCTCGCAAGTAGTGGATCATCAAGGGTTTGTCTGGCAAGATCAAGACTGGAACGGTCTGCCCTTAGAGCAATATGCGATCTACGAGCTGCATGTGGGTACGTTTACAACTGAAGGAACCTTTACAGCGATTATTGACCGACTGCCCGATTTACTTGACTTAGGCATTAACGCCATTGAACTGATGCCCGTTGCTGCATTTCCGGGCAGTCGCAACTGGGGCTATGATGGGGTCTATCTCTATGGGGTGCAATCCTCCTATGGAGGGCCGGATGGACTAAAAACCCTGGTGAATGCATGTCATCAAGCAGGAATTGCCGTCATTCTGGATGTGGTTTATAACCATTTTGGCCCGGAGGGTAACTATCTTTGGGATTATGGCCCCTATTTCACGGGCAAATATCGCACGCCTTGGGGAGATGCGGTCAATTATGACGATGCTTATAGCGACCCTGTACGCAATTTCTTTATCGAAAATGCCCTCTATTGGCTAGAGGAATATCATATCGATGCCCTACGTTTAGATGCCGTTCATGCCATTTATGATTTTAGCGCCCAACCCTTTCTGCAACAGTTGGGGGCAGCGGTGGAAGCATTGGATCAAAAATTGGGATATACCCATTATTTGATTGCGGAAAGCGATCTCAATGACGTGCGCGTTCTCCAGTCTCGCGAGACGGGTGGGTGGGGCCATCATAGTCAATGGTGTGACGATTTTCACCATGCTCTCCATAGCGTGTTAACCGGAGAGACTTCAGGATATTATCAAGATTTCGGTCAGGTGAGCCATTTGGCGAAGGCTTATCAGGAAGGTTATGTGTATTCTGGCCAGTATTCTGTTCACCGTCAGCGCTCCCATGGGAACTCTTCGTTAAGCTATCCAGGGGAGTGTTTTGTGGTCTGTATCCAAAATCATGACCAAGTGGGAAATCGATTAGCGGGCGATCGCCTCTCTACCTTAGTCGGATTCGATCGGTTAAAATTAGCAGCAGCCGCTGTATTGCTCTCTCCCTTTATCCCCATGTTATTCATGGGCGAAGAATATGGAGAAACCGCGCCCTTTCAGTATTTTATCAGCCATGGCGACCCCAATTTAGTGGCAGCCGTGCGCAAAGGAAGAGCTGAAGAATTTAAGTCATTTGGTTGGCAAAAAGAAGTCCCTGACCCCCAAAGTGTGGAAGTATTTGAGGAATCGACCTTAAACTGGGAATTAGGGCAACAAGGAAATCATAAAATTCTGCGATCGCTCCATAAAACCCTCATCGCATTACGCAAAACTCATCCCGCTTTAGCCTCCCTTAAAAAAGAGCATACAAAAGTGATACATCCCACGGATACCTCCGTGATTATCCTCCATCGTCATGCTAACACTTCCCATCTCTATATCTGTCTAAATTTCAACTCCGATCCGATTACCTTCACCCCCTCCATTCCCTCTGGAGTTTGGATAAAAATCCTCGATTCTGCAGATCCACAATGGAGCGGTTCCGGACAAACCAACCCCCAAGAACTGAGCGCAGGCAAAGAAATCACTCTCTCCAGTTGGGGATTTGTCTTGTATACTCAATCCTAGCGTTAAATTCTATTGATTGCGTACCAAATACCCTTTCTATTAAGGCAAATTGCTCTCAGCCCTTTGTTAGCACCTTTTTAAGCGCCACTTCGGAGAAAAATGTTATAACTCCTGGATTGACGCTATAATCAATCCGAACTGTTTTTCTGATATACTACTCTATGAAAATTCCCACCGCGACCTATCGACTCCAATTTACCCCCCAATTTACTTTTGAAATGGCTCAGTCGATTCTTCCCTACTTATCAGAATTAGGGATTTCTGATATTTACGCTTCCCCCATCTTAAAAGCTCAAAGTGGCAGTACCCATGGCTATGATGTAGTCGATCCCAATCAAATTAACCCCGAACTCGGTGGAGAAGAACAGTTTGAAAAGCTCATTAAAGGGGTGCAAAAACACCACCTGGGTTGGATACAAGATATTGTGCCTAACCATATGGCCTTTAGTAGCCAAAATCCCTTGTTAGTGGATGTGCTAGAGAATGGTCCCAACTCTCAATACAAAGACTATTTTGATATTGATTGGGAACATCCTTATGAAGGCATTAGACATCGAGTTTTAGCCCCATTTTTAGGTAAATTTTATGGGGATTGTCTAGAAAGTGGAGAGCTAAAAATCCAGTATAAAAAAAAAGGATTTACGATTAACTATTGGGATTGGAATTTTCCGATCCAAATTGAGTCTTATGGCAAAATATTAGACCATAATTCCGAGCGATTGCGAAACAAGCTAGGCAGAACTCATCCGGATTTTGTTAAATTTCTAGGTGTATTGTATGCGATTAATGCTATTCAATATATTCCCAGCAGTGCAGGTTACCGAGAACGGTACGAACAGATTAGTTTTATTAAAAGCATGATTTGGGAATTGTGGAATGACAATCCTGAAATCAAAGCCTTTATAGAAGAGAATATTCAAGTCTTTAATGGAGAAGTGGGTAAACCCGAAAGTTTTGATCTGCTGGATGACTTACTCAATGAGCAGTTCTTTAGGCTCTCTTTCTGGAAAGTTGGAAATGAAGAACTCAATTACCGGCGTTTCTTTACCGTCAATGATTTGATTTGCGTTCGAGTTGAAGATAGAGCCGTTTTCGATAAAAGTCATAAGCTAATTTTGCGGTTAATAGAAGAAAATAAAATCACTGGGTTAAGAATCGATCATATTGATGGCCTGTACGATCCCAAACAATATCTAATTCGATTGAGGAATCAGGCGGAAAATGCCTATATTATAGCAGAAAAAATTATCGAACCTCATGAGAAATTGAGAGTGAATTGGCCAATTGAAGGAACGACTGGCTATGATTTCTTAAATTATATCAATGGGATTTTTTGCTATCAAGACTCAGAGACAGAATTTAACCAGTGCTATAGTCAATTTATTGGTGATATATTGAAATGTGATAAGTTGATTGATGAGAATAAACGCAAAATCCTGGAAAAACATCTAGCAGGAGATATTGATAACTTAGCAAATTTGCTCAAACGGATTGCTGACCAGTATCGCTATTCGAGTGATTTTACCATTTATGGATTAAAAGCGGCCTTGGTGGAAGTGATGGCAGCGTTCTCGGTCTATCGAACCTATATTAGCGGAGAAGTCAGTGGAGAGGAAGTCAATTATGAAGTGAGTACCCTAGACCAAGACTGTATTGCTCAAGTGATTGCCAAGACGCAAGAAAATATTCCTAGCTTTTTGAATGAGTTAATTAATGAAATTAATTTTATTAAAAAGTTCTTGTTGCTACAATTTGATGACAATTTAACCCCAGAAGATAAAAAACAATGGCTGCATTTTGTCATGCGTCAACAGCAGTTCACGGGGCCGCTGATGGCCAAGTCGGTAGAGGATACGGTTTTATATATCTATAACCGCTTGGTGTCTTTAAATGAGGTGGGTTCTACCCCCGGTCAATTTGGGTTTTCTCTAGAAGAGTTTCATGGATTTAATCAAGAGCGGTCTTCAAATTGGCCCCATGCGATGAATGGCACGTCTACCCATGATACAAAACGGGGGGAAGATATGCGTTCTAGAATTAATGTACTGTCGGAAATTCCGGAAGAATGGAGTACCTATATACAAGATTGGAAAAAGATGAATGCGGGGTATAAAGATACGGTGCGCGGTTTAGATGTACCCACTCCCAATGATGAATATTTTCTCTATCAGACTCTGTTGGGAATTTATCCTTTTGATGACCAAGATAAAGGGGAATTTGTACAACGAATTAAGGAGTATTTAATTAAGGCTATTCGGGAAGCGAAGGTAAATACGGCCTGGTTGCGTCCAGATACGGCTTATGAGGAAGGGTTTCTGAAGTTTGTAGATAGTTTATTTAAGGAGACGAAGCAGAATAAGTTTTTACCTTCCTTCCGTCAATTCCAGCAGAAAATTCAACATTATGGTATTTTCAATTCCCTTTCGCAAACGCTGCTAAAAATTACGGTTCCGGGTGTGCCTGATTTTTATCAGGGAACGGAGTTATGGGATTTAACGTTGGTCGATCCAGATAACCGACGGCCAGTGGACTTTAAGAAGCGATTAAAGTTGCTTAATGAAATTCGATCGCAGTGGAAAAAGAATAAGTCTGCTTTATTTACCAATCTTCTCCAGCACCCAAAAGATGGCAAAATTAAACTGTTTACTATTGTTCAGTCTCTCAAGGCCCGTCAAGACTATCAAGACTTGTTTCAACGGGGAGATTATCAGAAGTTGCCGGTTAATGGGAGTTTAAAGTCTCATATTGTAACGTTTATGAGGACTTGGAATGAGCAAAGTGCGATCGCGATCGCTCCTCGGTTTTTAACTCAATTAATTAAGGAAGATGAATACCCCTTGGGGGAACAAGTTTGGCATGAAACTCGGATTTCTTTACCCACGGGGTCTTCTGCGGTGTGGAAAGATGCGATTACGGGGCAAGAAATCCAAGGTGAAAATACTCTATGGATGCGGGAGATTCTCAACCAGTTTCCCGTAGCCTTGTTGATTAAACAAACTTCATAAACCAAGTTGTCATCGGGATATTAGGCCAAATGACTTAATGAGTATGCCAAATTTGTTCTCGATAAAAAGCAAAAGCATCAAACATTGCCCCAACTAGACTACAGGTGACTCCAAGCACCAGTAATCCTTCTAGGGGTTCTCCATTGCCAAAAATGGCTAAGAAATGCCAAATGAGGCTTTCTCCGGTTTGGGATAGGGTGGTTAATCCAGGAATTCGAGTTCCTACATCCAAGCCAACCATAACTCCTCCAATCAGAATCCAAGGAGCAACAAAGCTGAGTAAAATGGCTAAACACAGGGAACGGACAAAAATCAGTAAAAGGTTCATATGAGTTATATCCAGTAAACCTCACTTCATGGAGGACAACTGGGTGTCATCCGTTTCTACAATAGGCGGATTTTTTCCATTTCGACCAAGAATACAAAAAACTTAAATGTTTCTTTTTAAATCTTTTTGAAGATATATGGCAAAAAATGAGAGTAAGGTTGGGTGATTTTGGTGTTTTTGTTCTGGATTAAAATGAGAATGTTGAATTTTGTATCAGAGATTACGGATGAGCGTTTGATCCTGAAGCATTGAACCGTATCTATACCTATGAATTCAACTTTGAATTTTTAAGACTATCCTTTTATTAAGGACGTATCTATTAAAAAATCTTTACAACAATCCCTTGAAATCCTCTCAAAGATAGCAAGATTGTCACAAGTTTTTCACATCTCAATTATAAGATAGTTGTACTTCATGCCGAAGGGGTTGATGTGAGGTTCTCCATGGTTACTCTATCTGGTTCTTCATCTGCTAGAAAGATGAATCCTAGCTGTAGCTCTTCTTCAGGGCGTTGGATTGGGATCGGGCTAATGGGGAGTTTGCGATCGCGCATGACTCTCTTTATCCTGTTAGGGGTTGTCCCTATTGTCCTAGGCGCTCTGCAATTGCAAGCTTTCGATGCTGGACGGCTCATTAACCAGGAGAGTGAACAAATTCTTGACCTTCAAGCCCAACGATTAGCCGATCGCGTCACGCAATGGGATCGGATGAATACCTTACTGGTACAAAACCTCAGCCGTGAACCTGGACTCTCTCAACTGACTCCCCAACAGCTACGTCCCCGATTACAATCTACTCACCATACTTATCAAGAGCAGGTTTGGAGTATTGGAGCTGCAAACCAAGAGGGTAGATTGATCGCCCTGAGCGAACAAGAAACGATTAAACCGATCGATTTTAGCGATCGCAAGTGGTTCCAAGGAGCCATGAAAGGACAACCCATTACCCGTGAAACCCTTATCACTCGACGGACGGGAGAACCCGCAGTGATTTTTTCCGCCCCCGTTTATGCAGAAACCGGCGATCGCTTCCATCCCCAAGGAGTGATCCGCATGGGTATGGTATTAACGGAACTTTCTAATGTGATTGGTGTAACCCAAATTGGGAAAACGGGTTTTGCCTTTCTCGTTGATGAACAAGGTCAACTGTTAGCCCATCCAAACCGGAAATTACGACAAAATAACCTTCAGGATTTTAGCTCCTATCCCCCAGTTCAACAGCTTTTAAAAGGTAAAGAAGGACTCTTAAAATTTGAAGATAGCGATCGCATCCATTGGTTATCCATCTCTGTCAAATTAGCCAATGGTTGGGGAGTTGTTCTCATGCAGCAAACCTCCGAAGTCTCTGCTCCCCAGAACTATTATCATCGTTCAGCGATTACTCTCAGTATACTCACCTTAATTGTTGTTGGTTCAATTACTTGGCATTTTAGTCGTTGGGTGACTCAACCGTTAACCGATTTGACAGAAGCCGTATGGAACCTCTCTAAGGGACAGTGGACTCAACGAGTCTATCTCTCGCAAGAGGACGAATTGGGAACCCTAGCCAAAGCCTTCAATCGTATGGCGGCTCAGTTACAGCTCACGTTTAAGGCATTGGAAGGAGCTAAAAAAGATTTAGCATTCAAAGTGGTAGAACGGACCGAGCAACTCAATACGACATTGGAAGAATTAAAACACACTCAAGCTCAGATGGTTCAAAGTGAAAAAATGTCTAGCTTGGGACAGATGGTGGCGGGAGTTGCCCATGAAATCAATAATCCAGTCAGTTTTATTCATGGAAATTTAACCCATGCCCAAACCTATACCAAAGACCTGTTATCCTTGGTGCAGCTCTATCAAGAGCATTATCCCCAACCTCCCGAAGCCATCCAACAAGAAATAGAGGCGATCGAACTTGATTTCCTCAGCGAAGATTTTCCTAAAACCCTGCAATCCATGCAAGTAGGAACCGTCAGAATTCGGGAAATTGTCAAATCCTTGCGTAACTTTTCCCGTTTGGATGAATCAGAAGTTAAGGCAGTCGATGTGCATGAAGGCATTGATAGCACCTTGATGATTTTACAAAATCGCCTTAAATGCTGTCAGAGTTGTGCGGCTATTGAAGTGACTAAAAATTATCAGGAACTTCCCTTAATCAATTGCTATCCCGGACAACTCAATCAAGTCTTTATGAATTTGTTGAGTAATGCCATTGATGTCCTTGATGAACGACAGCAGCAATTAGACCGCAAAACATTGAAAGATCATCCCAGCCGGATCGCGATTAAGACAGAAGCTCTAGGAGATGCATGGGTTGCTATTCGCATTCATGATAATGGTTCTGGAATTCCACAGTCAGTACAACCTCGTTTGTTTGATCCCTTTTTCACAACCAAACCTATCGGTAAAGGGACTGGTTTAGGACTATCCATTAGCTATCAAATTATCACCCAAAGACATGGCGGACGTTTATGGTTTCAATCGAGTCCGGAACAGGGTACGGAATTTGTGGTGGAAATTCCAGCGATCAAAGAATAGGGTTTTTCCCCTCTTCTCCATCCCTCGTGGTACAATGATTCCGATTAGGGATTCAAAGATTTAATTGCTGTTTCTGTGCCTGAACTTACCGATCTCGAACAACTCTCTACTGCCCTCTCGTCGCCGAATGGGAAAACCCAACTGAAAACCATTGAGACTCTCAGCACTTTGGGGAGCTCCGGGGAACAGGTGCTGATGGATTTTTTGGCTAAGAGCGATCGCCACCATCCCACTTGGACACAGGGAACGGCATTCCTAAAACTCAGAGCATCTGAGTCTTCTGTGGTGCAAGAGTTTCTCAACCGTGAGTTTCCCCAAGGAATAGTGCCTTTAAATACGGATCGCGATATTGATTATAACTCCCTACAAGCGCTGTTGATCGAGCAGAAATTCCAAGAGGCCGATCGCCTGACGCTCCTGAAAATGTGCGAACTCGCAGGAGAAAGTGCCATGACTCGGAAATGGTTATATTTCTCCGAAGTGAACCAATTTCCCCGAACTGATTTACACATGATTAATACCCTGTGGCTCGTGTATTCCGAAGGTAAATTTGGATTCTCCATTCAACGGGAGATCTGGTTATCCTTGGGCAAAAACTGGGAAAAACTCTGGCCCAAAATTCAATGGCGCACGGGAAAAACTTGGACGCGGTATCCAGGTGGATTTATCTGGGATTTGACCGCTCCCAAGGGACATTTACCCCTGACGAATCAACTGCGAGGGGTTCGGGTGATGGACTCACTCCTTTCTCATCCAGCTTGGACCGAGTAAAAAAGGAAGACGTAAATTATTTATGCTACCGTGATTGGTAAACAGATGAGATATCTGATTGTTGTGTTAGTGAAGTAAATCGATGATCCAATTGAGAATAAAATCGCTCGCCTTGGGTACGATGTTAGCTGGGTTGCTCTTGGGGGCGATCGCCTGTAGCAATACCTCCGGCGAAAATACTACGGAACAAGCCTCCGAGGACTTACCTGGAGAAGGTATAACCTTAACCCATGCTCAGAGTAGCTTGCTCGAAGAACACTTTCAAACTCTAATTATCAACAGAGCCTTAGAGCAATTGGGATACGAGACTCAACCCCCTAAGGAACTGACCTACCCTGCCATGTTTGCGGCGATCGGTAACGGAGATATAGACTTCACTGCGGTGAATTGGGAAAGACTACACACCGACTTTTACGAAAATAGTGGCGGAGATGAAAAATTAGCCCACGTTGGCGTGCTAACCCCTGCGGTATTACAAGGATACCAAATGGATAAAAAAACTGCCGATGAACATAACATTACCAGTTTAGAACAGCTCAAAGACCCCGAACTTGCCAAACTCTTTGATACCGATGGTAATGGAAAAGCTAATTTAACGGGATGCGATCCCGGTTGGGGTTGTGAGTTGGTGATCGAACACCATTTAGATGCTTATGAGTTGCGAGATACTGTAGAACATAATCAGGGCCAATATTCTGCCTTGATCGCTGATACAATGGTTCGCTACAAAGAAGGAGAACCCGTTTTGTTTTACACTTGGACTCCTTATTGGGTTGGTGGCGTGTTGAAACCTGGTGAAGAGACCATTTGGCTGGAAGTTCCTTATACCGATCTACCTGAAGCACAAGGAGAGGTATCTGAAGCCGATACCACAGCCAATGGCAAAAATCTCGGTTTTGTCGTCGATCGCATTCGGGTTGTTGCCAATAGAGAGTTTGTAGACGCTAATCCGGCAGCTAAAAAACTCTTTGAGCTGGTAGAAATTCCCATTGATGCCATCAATACCCAAAACATGCTAATCCAAGAAGGAGAAGATACACCAGAAGACATTCAACGTCATGCGGATGAATGGATTGCCGACAATCAAGAGTTATTTGATAGTTGGGTCAAACAAGCAATGGAGGCTCAATCTTAATTGCATTTTCTTTTAGCTTGCTATCTATGAACACGCTGGCAGACAAGGGTCTGGAGACCCTTGTTTTGTCGAGCATTATCAGCAAAAAGAAAAGGAATGAGTGTGTATTGTGCAGGTGACGATGGTTGGTGGTTTTACCAGAATTCATATCCTCTGGCATATTTTTTGAGTCCAGTTTTAATCGGTAAACAGAGGAGAGATCTAATTGTTGTGTTAGTGAAGCAAATCGATGATCCAATTGAGAATAAAATCGTTCGCCTTGGGCACAATGTTAGCTGGGTTGCTCTTGGGAGCGATCGCCTGTAACAATACCTCTGGTGGCAATAATACCACAGAAACTTCTGGCGGCTTACCTGGGGAAGGAGTAACAGTCATTGCCGCCCATACTAACTTGCTAGAAGCGCGGTTTCACACTGAAATTGTCAACAAAGCCTTAGAGAAATTGGGATACGAGACTGAAATTCCCAAAGAACTTACTTTTCCAACCCTCTATGCAGCGATCGGCAACGGAGATATACAATACACTGCTGTAAATTGGGAAAGGCTACACACTGAATTTTATGAAAATAGTGGTGGGGATGAAAAATTAGCCCACATTGGAGTGCTAACCCCTGCGGTATCACAAGGATACCAAATCGATAAGAAAACAGCCGATGAATATAAAATTACCAATTTAGAACAGCTCAAAGACCCTAAAATTGCCAAACTCTTTGATACCGATGGTAATGGAAAAGCCAATTTAACGGGATGCGATCCCGGTTGGGGGTGTGAGTTGGTGATCGAACACCATTTAGATGCTTATGGTTTGCGCGATACTATTGAACACGATCAGGGTCAGTATTCTGCTTTGATCGCTGATACGATAGTTCGCTACCAAGCCGGCAATTCTGTCCTATTTTACACTTGGAATCCTTACTGGGTTGGTGGTGTATTGAAACCAGGTGAAGAGACTGTTTGGATAGAAGTACCCTATACAGCTCTGCCAGAAGCACAAGGGGAAGTGTCCGAAGCCGATACCACAGCTAACGGTAAAAATCTAGGTTTTGTTGTTGATCGCATGAGGATTGTTGCCAACAAAGAGTTTGTGGAAGCCAATCCTTCTGCTCAAAAGCTCTTTGAAGTGGTAGAAATTCCAATTGACGATATTAATGCTCAAAACATGCTAATGCAAGAGGGAGAAAATACCCCCGAAGATATCGATCTCCATGTGAATCAGTGGATTGCCGACAATCAAGAGTTATTTGATAGTTGGGTAGAACAAGCGATGGACGTTGAATCTTAATCCCCTTTCTTTGAGCTTGCCATTCATCCATACTTTGGCAGACAAGGGGCTGGAGACCCCTTGTTGCGTCGAGCATCATCAACGAAAAGAAAGGGGATCAATGTTTATTATGCAGATGACGATGGTTGGTTGTTTTACCAGAATTCATATCTTCCGGCAGGTCTTTTGATACCAGTGTATTGTTTTCAGTCACGGCGATCGCAATCAAGGGGCTGATCGCGGCTTGTCTTAGTCCTTGACGAACCAGTTCATTTAAATACCGCTGTTGCAACTTGTACCATTCTTTCCAGCATTCGTAACGCTGTTTAGTCAACAGCTTAGTCAATCCAGGTCCTTCCTGTCTCCAGTTAGAAGGTAAAACTTCATCCAAAAAAGCTTCCAATACCAAAGTATCTTGAATCGTGCCTAAGACTTCCTGAATTTGTTTAATCTCCTGCACATATTCTTGGTAAACCGGCCCATAATGCTGTCTAAACAAGCTCATTTGATAGCGTACTCGTTTCGCTTGTTTTCGCAGATCGTGCAATGCTTCGCCCTGTTGTGAAATCTGGGATTCAGCCCCCTTGAGGGTTAACCGAGTTGGCCGCTTAATTTTTTCTCCCTCTACAGTTACCCCAACCCACCAAGCCGGATGTAGCAACAATTGATTAATGTAAGGTAACAATAGATCGGGTAATACACTATTAACTGGTAATTCTGCCCAATTCTGATAGTGCGGCTCTTGCAACCATGTGTTTACCGACTGCTTAAAGTTCTTATACGTCTTACTCTTGAGGAAGTTTTTCACGGTTTTGAAAGCCTTAGAGCGTCGTTTGGATAATTTTTGCAAGGCTTTCTCTAATAAGGGTTGCTCTTTCGCTTTTACTTGGGGTTGATACTCTTGCAGAGCTTCTTGCAGCACATCTAAATCTCGCAACTCTCCCAGAATTCTGGCCATTTTACCAATCCGCTTGTTACTCATCTGGGGGGGTAAGTCTAAAATAGGGGCAAAGCCAGTCACTGCACTGCGTAACCGCCGCATTCCAACCCGCATCTGGTGTAAATCTTCCGGATCTTGGTCGGTTAAAACCTTCTGTTCATAGGCGATCGCTTTGCGGAAATATTTTTCCATACCCAGATAAGCCCAATCTCTTAACTGTTGCGTTTGAGAGTGTCGCTGTTGAATCATCGTCTATGCCCCTTACAATCAAATGAATCGCTTTAGCCATTTAGGATATCTTAGCTAAGAAGGTCTAGCATAACCTACTTACACTCTCCTAGTAATCTTTAATTATCAAAACTTCACAACCTCAAATTGTATCCGTTAGTACAGATAATTCTCCGCTGCGTTCAAACTGACTTACCCATGGCGATCGCCCAATTGATCGACACAAACGAACCTTGACCCATCCATCTATTGAAATTGGTCTCTAAGCCCTATATACTAAAGTATAGATCAACCTTTTTCCCAATTTACAGATTATTATGCCTCTCTACGATTATTTCTGCCCTAGTAATAATCGCCGGGTCGAAGTTTTTCATTCCCTGAATCAGACCATCGAAACTTGGGGGAAACTGTGTGAATTAGCCCAGATTGATCCTGAACATACCCCCTTAGATGAACCGGTGCGTCGTTTGGTGAGCGCTCCTATGCTTAGCATTCCCACAAGCAATAATGATTACAAAAATTTAGGGTTTAGTAAATTAGTAAAGCGGGATGACGGCGTTTATGAAAACGTCACGGCAAAAGACGGAGAAGACCCCATTTACTATCGAAATAAAAGCTCTACCCATGGTGCTGACTCAAGTAACTAAATTCCCCTTCAGCTTAAACCATCGCTTCAATGAAGCCTTGATAGGCTTTGGCAAGTAACTTAACCCATTACCCAGAAAGAACCGTTATTTAACAAGGGGCTGAAGCCCCTTGTTAAGCGGAGTGTCACCAAGACAAAAAGCATTTACATGGGAGGGGCTGTTTTCGTGCCTAAATGGATAGACTTATCTGCACCCCGATAAGCATAATCAATGCCTAATTCTTTACAGAAATCTGCCAAGATGACATAAGTAGAACGCTTTAATAAGACTCCTTGCACAAAGGGTTGTACAGGGAAATCTTGGTCACCAACAGCATTTCCATTCACATCCAAGGGACGATTTAGGTAAATGTCAACATTGGGAAAATTCGGAATAATGGGAGCATCGGTCATATACTTAGGTTTGTATTTATCCGAAAGTAGGTTAATAAACCGGATGTCCCCGCTTTGGACTGTACCAATTCTGATTTGGAAGGGTGAGGTTAAATCTAATAACCGAGCATAACACCGGTTATCAGACAGGATATATCCTGTAGAAATTACTCGCCCCCCAAAGAAGAGCCGACATTCTGTTTCCTGTTGATAATTTTCGATCTTTTGTAAGTCTGGATCGGCAGCAGCTTGCATGAAATTACGGATTTTATCTCGTAGGATATCACCCCCTACACCACCGCGATCGGAAGATTTCAGTTGCCACCAGTCCCAGCGCTCTGCTGTTCCTCCGGGCCATCCATCATGCCAACTGATGGGGCCATAATTATCATGGGGGAGACCATAGTATCTAGCTGTACCAAAAGAAACTCCTGTACCTCGCCAAGCTTGCCACTTGGAGAAATCCCGATTGGCGGCTGCTTCTGCATGAGTCATGACAGTAGAGATGGTAATATCGTTGGGACCCCAACCCAAATCTAGGGCTAGGGATGCAACTTCTTTACACATATTGTCAATCTGAATATTAGTAGGGGGATAATCTCGCCAAGCAACTCCTCCCATACAAGAGCAACAGATACTGACGGAATTAGCGTTGCGGGCATAAGTATGAGTCCGCAACATTTGGTCATAGCCGGTGAGCCGTTTAACCGTGCCATCACTCATGACTATAGTATGGTAATGACCAGGAGTTGCCCAGTTATAGTGAGTTCCACTCCAGTGTAAATAGATTTTCCGAATGATTTGACCCATAAACTTGCCTGATCCTAAGATATCGACCTCATTATATTTCAGGGATTTCGTCTAGAATATTAAAGTTGGGCAAAAAAGAAGCTTTCTTTAAACAGAGCGATCGCCTCGATCTGTAATTTAGCCTAGTTCGCGACCCCTCTCCCTGATCCACAAAATCGCCAAAATCGAGTAAAAGCCCTCTTCCCAAAGGTGTTCGACATCTAGCATAATAGAAGATAGCACTGGCCAAGGTTTTGGCTAACTCCACCCTTCACCCTATAACTGAATAAAACCTCCTACCACCATGACTGCCATCGTGCATTCCCTCTTTGATGCCCTTGCTCCTGAACCTTCTGAAGACTCCTTATCTGCCAGTACCCTAAAACTTGCTGTTGGAGATGCCCGTGAAGTCCTTGAACAACAACGACAGAAAAACCAAACCCTAACCACTAAACTCAATATCTTATTTGTAACGAATGGAGCCTTGCTAACCAGTTTAACCCTATCTCGGTTGGTGCTAGTACCTAACCTGATCACAGTTGCTGAGTTGCTGGGCTTTCTTGTAAACTTTACATTGCTGATTTCGGCATTTCTCCCTCGGCAAATGGCAGTCAGCCCCAATTTAGGCGATCGCAAATTCCTCGAAACTTACCTCTCCCTCTCACCAGAGGAATATCAACTACAAATGTTGGTTAACTGGTCAGAAGCCTATAATGCCAATAAACAACGCCTTGATGATATCTCCCAATCCCTCTCCTATGCTGCTTATGCGACTTGGATGTTGGCACTGGTGATTCTGACGGATATGGTAGTGGCTAACTTCTGTCCAGGGATGGCTTGTTTCCCTACTGTTTTGACTTACTTTGCCCTATGAGTTCCACTGCGGACAATCCCAATCCTCCCAAAAAGAAAGTCAACCTGCCGGAACCGGATCAGGATAATATTACGGTACTGACCAATAAGTTACCCAAAAGGCCAATTTTGCCGTGGAACCGTTACGATTCTCCTTGGCACGATCCAGAAAAGAAAGATTCTTTGAAAGAAGAAGACTCTAAGATAGCCCCGAATTTAGAACGTGAAGAGGCTGAAACTCCAGAAGAAACGCAAAAAGGAAATACAATTCCATTTAAGCGCCATCAAGGATAGGTGTACCGATTACTGATTGCCCATTACCATAATTCTAATTGTCCTGGGGGAACATTTCCCCGGCGATTTTGGTGGTAGGCCAGGTGGCAACCGGTGCATAAAGCGACTAGATTTTCTAAGCGGTTATCTTCTGGGCGAAAATTGCGATGATGAACATTTAAGGTCATTGCTCGACGTTCTGAAACGGATAAACCGTTGTTTTTCTCATGGGGTTGAAGACATTGTTTACCGCATTTCTGGCAACGCCAAGATGCGGCTTCTTTGACAGAAGTGGCGATTTCTTGCCAGTTTTTAGGGTAGCGATCGCGGGACATACTGATGAAAATTTTATCTGTATTATAGTCAATAGTAATGGTACTAAGTGATAATCATGACGACGGCTAACTATATCAACGTTATTGCAAGACCATTCGTGTATTCTCCGACCTTATTCCCTATTCCCTAGCGCGAAGCGCTATAAATGAGCCGATCGCCCCAACGATCCGGATACCATGTAAATTTCCATGCGATCGCCAAATGCTGATATGACCACCCTAAACCCTTCAGCGCAACAAAAAATTGCCTCACTCCAACATCAAGCGGTTTCCCTACTTCTCTATCAAAATGTACTCCATAATGAAGTCGGGCAAGCCTTTCTGAACCTCTTAGACCAACTCAATCAACCCGAACCCAAGTCCCTGGAGTGTCTCAAGGCATACGGTCATTGGTTTAGAATCCTGGCAGATGTGCAAAAAAGTTGGTCAGATTATCTGCTGGCACAAATTGTCCGAGACCATAACCCCTTTACGAGCAAAGTGCAACACCTTGCCTTAGCCAAAATTCCCAGTCCCCTGATCGCTGCTGCAAGGCAGGATTTACAGACCCTACAAACCCTCTGTCAAGGAGAACCTCCAGTGGTAGAACAGATCGGGTTGTGGGTGCAATGGGTGGCAAATCTGCCAGAACCTCCGGTTTCCTGGGTAATGGACTCTTCTGCTCACCCTCTGCTAGGAAAAACTAAAAACTGGGCGGATGCACTGCCGGAATTAATCCGTTATTATCAAAGCCATGGAACTGGAATCTTTGGTGAATATCGAGCCTTGCGCTGGCAGTCGGGAGAATTAAAAGGTATCTCTTATCCCGATCTCATTCAACTCAAGGAATTAGTGGGATACGAAGAACAAAAACAAGCTCTCTTACAGAATACCGAAGCCTTACTTGCTGGATCTCCGGCGCTTCATGTCCTCTTATATGGCAGTCGCGGCAGTGGCAAATCTTCTTTGATTAAAGGATTACTTCATCAGTATCATAGCTTACGCTTAATTGAAGTAACGAAGTCCGACCTTAAAGACTTACCCAACATTGTCGAACGGCTGCGGGATCTGCCGCAAAAGTTTATTATCTTCGTTGACGATCTCTCCTTTGAAGAAGATAATGATGCCTTTAAATCTCTGAAAGTCGTCTTAGAAGGCAATTTAACCGCTAGACCCGATAACGTCATTGTTTATGCTACTTCCAACCGTCGTCACTTAATTCGGGAATTTTTTGGCGATCGCCCCCGTCCTCAAGATGCCGAAGAGATTCACTATTGGGATACAGTACAAGAAAAGCTATCGTTTAGCGATCGCTTCGGCTTAACCCTCACCTTTGAACCTGCCGATCAAAGAACCTACCTGCATATGGTGAAACATTTAGCCACCCTTAATCAAGTTTCTCTCACGGGTGCAGAATTAGAATATCAAGCCTTACAATGGGCAACCCGCCATAATGGGCGCTCCGGCAGAACCGCACGGCAGTTTATTGACTTTATTAAATCTCAAGGCAATAGCACGAGCAATTAAATCGCCAATAATAACATTGCTTGATTTTCTCGGCATCCATTACCGTCAAAAAAGCCAGCAAAAATGGCCCCTTGTCCGGACAGCAGCGAATAGGAGATAGTGATAGGCAGTTCATTCACCAGTCATCAACCCAGACAGGCCACAGTATGCTCTTTTCCCTACTTACTCGGCTTTTGCTGTGGCTGCTGATTGCAGTCATTGCTTACGCGATTCTCCTGCAATGGATTCCCAAGAAATATTATACCTGGTTAGGGGGAATCCTGATTTTTACCTTGATTATCCTCACCTTCTTCAATCCCAGTGCAGTGGTAGTGGCAGACATTTGGAGATTGTGTGTTTTTCCCCTCA
This sequence comes from Cyanobacteria bacterium UBA2566, assembly GCA_002340255.1. Classification (GTDB taxonomy): domain Bacteria; phylum Cyanobacteriota; class Cyanobacteriia; order Cyanobacteriales; family Desertifilaceae; genus Roseofilum. The sequence goes on along the minus strand of DDLS01000159.1, from coordinate 1,326 downwards.
CCCCCCTAGGACTCTCGATTACCCTGATTTTATCGGGAATGTTGCACTTCAAAGGCAAGGAAATTGCCAAACCGGGAAAAACACTGCTCTGGTTTGGGTTCGCTATTTTAATCCTCTTTAGCCTGCCCTTGGTTGCCTATAGCTTGGCATATCAGGCAGAATCAGAATCCGTCAAAAGTACCCAACAACGCTATCTGAACTGTCAAGCCACTTGTCCAGTGCCCCTCATGGAACAAGCACGAATTATTGTTCTCTTGGGTCAAGATACAACGCAAGCCGTGACGACCGAAAATTATCGCCATGTGCAATTGAGCGATCGCGGTAACCTAATTTTTCATACCCTAGAAATATTTTGGGCCTCCGTTTCCCAAAATCAAGACCCACAAATCATTGTCACCGGACGCTCTAGGGTAGAAAGTCTTACGCTTACCGAAAATACGAACGAAGCCCAAGATATTGTCAACTTACTCCAGCGTTTTGGAGTCCATAATTCTAATCTCCAACCCATTTCTCAAGGAGATAATATCTATCGTGCTGCCCTACAAGTGAGCAAAATTCTTGAAGTTCAAGGATTACAAGGAACCCCGGTTATTCTGGTCACCTCTGCCTTACAAATGCATCGCGCAGAGCTGACCTTTTCCGAGTTAAAAATCAAAGTAATTCCCAGCCCTACAGACTTCATTACCATTCAAAATGCCCCGATGTGGAAAAAAATCACCTTAGCAGATATTATTCCCAGTTCCCAAGCCCTCACCTTAAGTACGAAAGTCACCAATGAATACTTAGCTCTGATCTACTACTTTTTACGGGGATGGCTCTCCCCCTTTATCTAAAATGAATAATGAGCTAATACCATTTCTCTATGAAGATGCGCGCTCACAAGAGGCTTAAGCCCCTTGCCTCCTAAGGATCGATTAATGGCAGGCTTAAAGAGAAATAGTCTAACAATTTGAAAAGAGTTGATTAAGTTTATCTATCATAGGAGTTCATAACAATGGTATGGCTTTTCAGTTTATCAGCAGAATGTGGTTCTAATAAAAGGGATGTTAATACATTTGCACAATATTTTGATGGAATAGAATGGCAACTCTCAAATAGTCACCTATGCCAATGCCGTACAGATACGTTTCAAGATCTAGAGCAAAACTGGTGGTGTCGAGTTTATCCTCATAATACAGCACTTTGCGCTGTAACGGAGTACAGTATCATTAGAGATCAGTCATTGCGAATGGAACGAAGTGGAATGAAGCAATCGCAAAATCACCCAATCTTGGCGATTGCTTCCCTCCGGTCGCAATGACAATTCTAACCCATAGATTAAATACT
>DDLS01000054.1 GCA_002340255.1 Cyanobacteria bacterium UBA2566 | reverse complement strand
TCCTCGCGGTAATGCTCTGTAAAAACAAACCTGTTGTCATTATCCCCAAATCAGGGATAATGGCTCACATCCCTTGAATCAATTCACCTTTTTTGACCTAGATCGTAGAGAGTAGAACAAGAGGTTCGACTAGCGTGCAAAGCACTTTCAATCCTTCAATGGTAATGGGCGGTCGTGACCAAGAATCCACCGGTTTTGCTTGGTGGGCTGGTAACGCCCGTTTAATTAACCTATCCGGTAAACTGCTGGGCGCTCATGTTGCCCACGCCGGTCTCATTGTCTTCTGGACTGGCGCAATGACCCTGTTTGAAGTAGCTCACTTCATCCCTGAAAAACCCTTGTATGAACAAGGTGCTATCCTTCTCCCTCACCTCGCTACCCTCGGCTGGGGTGTTGGCCCTGGTGGGGAAATTGTAGACACCTTCCCCTACTTTGTAGTTGGTGTTCTCCACCTGATCTCTTCTGCCGTCTTAGGACTAGGTGGAATTTATCATGCCGTTCGTGGCCCCGAAACCTTAGAAGACTACTCTTCTTTCTTCGGTTACGAGTGGAGAGATAAGAATCAAATGACCAATATCATTGGCTACCACTTGATCCTCTTAGGAATAGGAGCCTTATTGTTGGTCTTCAAAGCCATGTTCTTCGGTGGTGTTTATGATAGCTGGGCCCCTGGTGGTGGTGCAGTTCGTATCATTAGTAACCCTACCCTCAACCCGGCTGTGATCTTCGGCTATCTCGTCGATGCTCCCTTTGGTGGAGAAGGCTGGATCATTGGGGTGAATAATATGGAAGATATCATCGGTGGCCATATCTGGATTGGTTTGATTTGTATCTCCGGTGGCATTTGGCATATTCTCACCAAGCCTTTTGGTTGGGCCCGTCGCGCCTTCATCTGGTCGGGTGAAGCTTATCTGTCCTACAGTTTAGCTGCTCTTTCTCTGATGGGCTTTGTGGCTGCTGCCTATGTTTGGTTTAACAATACAGCCTATCCCAGCGAATTCTACGGCCCCACCAATGCTGAAGCTTCCCAAGCTCAGTCCTTTGTATTCTTAGCTCGTGACCAAAAGTTAGGAGCTAACATCGGTTCTGCACAAGGCCCCACTGGTCTAGGTAAATACCTGATGCGCTCTCCCACTGGTGAAATCATCTTTGGTGGTGAAACCATGCGCTTCTGGGACTTCCAAGGCCCCTGGTTAGAGCCTCTTCGTGGCCCCAATGGTTTGGATCTCAACAAACTGAAAAATGACATCCAACCTTGGCAACTGCGTCGTGCTGCTGAGTACATGACTCACGCACCTAACGGTTCTATCAACTCCGTAGGTGGAATTATTACTGAGCCTAATGGGTTTAACTATGTTAACCCCCGTGCTTGGTTGGCTGGTTCTCACTTCATTTTTGCCTTCTTCCTATTTATTGGTCACCTCTGGCACGCAGGTCGCGCTCGTGCTGCTGCGGCTGGCTTTGAAAAAGGAATTGACCGCGAAAATGAGCCAGTTCTGTCTATGGGTGACCTGGATTAATTTTTAGGTTCTCAAAACCCTATATTCCAAAGCTTAACTAAGCTTCTGGGAGCTGATAAGGAGAGATGGATTAATCCATCTCTCTTTTTTAATCGCTTCGCCAAGATCGAAAATGTATGGATTCGTAGTGTTGTGATATAAAGTCCATATTACGAGGTAATCCCAAAGGGCTGTAATGAATTAAGGTATAGGTTTATTCCACCCTCTCCTCCCCCTCTTCTCCATCTTTTTCTGATGTAGGAATGCCTTGGCGCAAGCCAACGGCAATTTTACTATGTTGTTCAATTTGAGTCATCACTTGTTTAGCTCGTTCAATCACCACCTTGGGTAAACCTGCTAATCTTCCAGCTTCAATGCCATAGGATTTATCTGCACCACCCGGTTGAACTTGGTGCAAAAAGATGATTTTATCCGGCATTTCTTTGACGGTGACTTGGTAATTGGCTACATTGTCTAAGATGGATGCTAATTCATTCAGTTCATGGTAATGGGTGGCAAAAATTGTCCTTGCTCTGATTTCTGTTGCTAAATATTCGGCTACTGCCCAAGCAATCGATAAACCGTCAAAGGTGGCAGTTCCGCGACCAATTTCATCTAATAAGACTAAGGAGCGAGATGTGCCATGATTGAGAATATTAGCAGTTTCATTCATTTCTACCATAAACGTAGATTGACCGGTAGCTAAATCATCGACTGCACCAACACGGGTAAAGATACGATCGCAAATCCCTAATGTAGCGGATGTTGCTGGTACAAAACTGCCAATTTGCGCCATCAGTTGAATTAAGCCGACTTGCCGGAGATAACAGCTTTTACCACTGGCATTTGGCCCCGTTAAAATGACTAGATCCGTAGACTTTTTTTGATCATTTTTAGCTAAACTTGTGCAATTAGGGACAAAAAATGCCCGTCCTAAAGTTTGCTCAACTACTGGATGTCGTCCCTCCCGAATCAGTATTTCTCGTCCTTCAGTTAAGGTGGGACGACAGTACCCTTCAACAACTGCAACTTCTGCTAATCCACATAACCCATCAATAGCAGCAACGGCACGAGAAACCGTGCGAATTAACTCTGTTTGATCCCCCACTTCGGTTCGCAATTGCACAAATAGTTCATATTCTAATTGGTTTAAATCTTCTCGCGCAGTCAGGATTCGGGCTTCTCGCTCTTTCAATTCTTCAGTAATATAGCGTTCTTCATTAACTAAAGTTTGTTTGCGAGTATAGCCTTCTGGAACCCGATCGGCTTTAGATCGAGAAATACTAATATAATATCCAAAGGTTTTATTATATCCCACTTTTAGATTAGAAATACCTGTTCTTTCCCGTTCGCGAGTTTCTAAAGAAGCTAACCATTCTTGATCTTCTTTTGCATCCAATCTCATCCTATCTAAGTCAGTATTCACTCCTGCTTGAATCAAACCTCCTTCCTTTAACTGCTGAGGTGGATTTTCTACTAAATAGGCTTTGATCGTATGAGCTAATTGTTCGAGTTCTGGCGGTACAGTTTGCAGCGCTCTCAGAAACGGCGATCGCCCCTTACTAGCTAACTGGGCTAACGTAGGTAACTGGGCTAAAGATTCAGCTAAAGAGACTAGATCCTTCGCATTCGCACTTCCCGATCCCGCTTTCCCGGTGAGCCGTTCTAGATCGGCAATCTGGCGTAAAACTTGACGAATTAAATCCCTTAATTCCGTATCTTTTACTAATTCTTCAATGGTATCTTGTCGTGCTTCAATGCCTTTTAGCTTCAATAACGGTTGCAAGATCCACCGACGTAGGGCACGCCCTCCCATAGCTGTTAACGTGCGATCGATCGCATAGAGTAAGGAGCCATTAAACGTGCGATCGCGGACAGTTTCCGTAATTTCTAAATTACGGCGACTTTGATGGTCTAAAATGAGGAAATCCTGGGTCGAATAACTCCGCAATAATTGCAGGGTTACAGCATTTTGTTTTTGGGTTTCCTCCACATATTCGAGCAGTCCACCTGCAGCGCGAACCCCTAACGGAATCCGATCGCATCCCATGCCTTCCAAAGATCTGACCTTAAACTTACTCAGCAGGCGCTCAGTTGCATCTTGTAAACTAAATACGACTTGCGATCGCCAGGAATAGCAAAAACAGTCTGGTAATCCTTCCGGAAGTTCCTCAGACTTTTCCCCTGGGCGTAACATTTTACCCAGATCCGGTGCATCCGTCGGCATTAGGATCTCCGAAGGTTGTAACCGCATTAATTCCTGATTTAAATGCTCTAAACGACTCGCTTGAGTGGTGAAAAATTCACCTGTAGAAATATCCGCATAGGCTAATCCCCAATGATCTTTAACTAGCACTACTGCTGCTAAAAAGTTATTTTGACGAGCGCTTAACATCGACTCATCTGTAAGGGTTCCAGGAGTAAGAATTTTGGTGATTTCCCTAGTCACCATCCGTTTTTCGGCTGCTGCAACTGCCGCATCTTCCGTTTGATCGCAGATCACTACCGGGTAGCCTTTTTCTACCAATTGAGGGCAATAGCGATCCAGTGCATGATGGGGAACCCCAGTCATCGGCACTCTGCCAATTTCTTTCCCTCCATCTCGACTCGTGAGCGCTAATTCTAACTGCACAGAAAGAGTAACTGCATCTTGAAAAAAGCATTCAAAAAAATCACCCACTCGGTAGAGCAATAAGGCGTGGGGATATTGTTCTTTCACCTGCACATAATGCTGAAGCATAGGCGTGAGTTTCTTGATATCCAATTGTTGATAATCAGCATTAGGAATATTCAAGTCTTCCGAAGCGGTAGGCAAATAACTCATATCAATTAAAAATATCTTGGGGAAGAATTACCTCTAGCGATCATATCCCTCTTCTGTCACGTTCGGAAATAGAGGGATGAAACCCTAATTCTTCCGTTGGAGATCGCGGGCTGTAATGACGGAAATTCATCAAAATTTCTCAGAGTGACAGAAGAGGATATAGCATTTCTCTCTTCTATGAGGTACACCTTGAAGCCATACAAGCTATTGCCTATTGCCTATTGCCTAGCGCGAAGCACTATAGTGAATACTTCTCCCCCTACTCAATAACTCGGGATAGAGCAGGTTCTAAAAAATCACTTCTTGAATAAATCAATAGACTTGATATGAATTCAAAGAATAGAAAAGGGTGTCCTTATAGCACACCCTTTTGTTCATTTTTTAGAAATTAGGCAAGCATTCTAGAACTTGAAGGTAGTCCGAATGGTTCCCACGTAAACAGAATCGTTCCGGCTATCTCCTTCTGGGTTAAACACGGCAAGGAAACCAGGGGTAATAGAGATATTGTCGGTTAAACGGAGGCGATAGAAAGCTTCTACATGGATCGGGGTGTCAGGAGCTTCTCCTGTTCCATTCGTAACATGGGGAGGCATACCCACCATCAGGCCACCTAAGTTGCCTTCTGCACCAAGATCGGGGAAGGTGAATCCAACGATCCAGTTCCAGATCTCTGCATCGTCTAAGCGATCGCGGCCTTGACGGTCTAGGTCTTGAGCATTCATGTAATGACCCCAAGCATTGAGAACAAAGCGATCGCTAACTCGCCACTCTGCTGCCAGACCGAAGGAATCAGCAGCGATCGCCTCTCCAGACTTCCGGAAGGGATCGGATGCTAATACCCCGATTCCCCGATTGAGGGGGCCAGATAGCCCACCTGCACCTCGGCCAACGCCAGAGATGTAATCGCGAGCATAGGTGAAACCAATACCAAACCGGTCTCCTTCATAGCTCAACTGACCCATCGCACTAAAGCTACCATTGAATAGCCCATTTCCACTCGTTGGGTTTTCTGCATCGCTTGCCAGGTAGGAATAACCGAGACTAATGCTTGGCGTAAAGTAGTACAGACCGGTAATCCCCGCATCACCTCCTGAGTAGATCGGGCTGAGAGCAGCAAAGCGAGATATAGCACCACTACCTGAGCTATTCAAACTGAAGGTTGGAATTAAGTCATCATGGGCTTGACCAATCACCCCAATCTGCATCTGACCTCTAGGAGCGCCGTTCTCAAAGTATCCACCATAGGGGAAACGGTAGGTTAAGATCCCAACATTTACTTCTTCATCCGTATTGGTTTCATAAGCTAAACGAGCTGTACTCGTTCCCAGTGCAGGACGAGTCCCTTCAACGTTTCCTGCTTCGAGTCGGGTTCTCAAACTATCTTCACCCGTGAAACTCGTATCGAAGTTCAGACGGACACGACCGGACAAAGTTGTATTATCATCCACATCTGCTCGCCGTCCACCTGCTGTTGTCGAGCCAGGGATTCGACGGCGATCGGGGCCCCATCCTCTCAAAGGCTTATTGTCTCCCCAAGTATTGATCAAGGCAAAGACCGCTTCTCCATTCAATTTAGTTGTTGTAGAGAATTGGTGTTCTTCCAAGAAGTCCACCCGTGCTTCCAAACTATCTACTCGCCCTCGTAAGGTCGCTAATTCAGCCGCAAATTCTTCTTGCAACCGTTGCAGTACCGCCAGGTCTTCGCGAGTCACCAAGTTGGCAGTCGCAGCAGCGATCAACTCGTTAATGCGGTCTAAACAGGCATTAACCCCAGCCGCAAACTCATAGCGAGTCATCGCTCGGTTCCCCCGATAGGTTCCATTGGGATAACCCGCAATACAACCATAGCGCTCAACCAAGGATTGCAGTGCTTGGAACGCCCAGTCGGTAGGACGAACATCGCGCAATTGGGAAACCGAGGTAACTTGACCAATCGAGCCACTGCTGCGTGTTCCTCTAGAATACTCTTGGATTTGGTCTATATTGTTGGTTTCTGCGGGCTGGGCTAGAGCCGAACCACCCGATACAAACAAAGCAGCCCCCAAGAGTGCTGGGGTTAGACTAATAGATTTCCATAGAAGTTTTGACTTCATTGCTTTTTCTCCTCACACCTTAAAGAATCGTCAACTTCCCATCTGGGATTTTATCACCTAAACGCTGGAATGTCAGGATACTCATGTTAGGTTTTACTAACTCCGTCTTGTCCTCTATCTTGCACCATGATTGGATTTTTGGCAGGATTTCGACGAGGTGCTTTCGATTCTAACTTGATTTTCCTGTTCCAGCCCTCTTGTTCTAACAGGGTGTAAGGTTTGGGCAATACCTGAAGACCTTAGCACCCCTGCTAGAGAATCTCAATTTAGAACGACAAAGTCGTTCTCAGGGTTCCAATCACTGCTGTATCCTCATTCAAAGCATCTTGGAAAGGACTGATTAAGACCGTTACCCCTGGAGTGACCGAAATGTTATCGGAAATCCGGATTTTGTAGAAGCTTTCAATATTGATCGGTGTACCATTATCTACGCCACCTTGCAAGCTTACTCCAGTCAAAGTGGGAGGTACACCAACCGAGAGTCCACCAACATTACCGGCTCGGAATAGATCGGGGAAGGCCATGTTTAGACCATATGTCCAGATTTCCCCGCTCCCCCGTTGTCCTTGAGTTAACAACTGGGCATCAGTATAGCCAACGAATGCATTCGCCACAAACTTCGGACTCAGCCGCCAAGAAAGGGCTCCACCATAGGAATTGGTTGTAGTCCGTCCTAAATCCGTTAACAGCCGTGTTTGAGGGGTACTCACCAAGTCAAACCCATATCCATTGTCAAAGATGGGGCTGTATTGGTCGTGATAGCCATTGGCATAGGTAAACGCAAAGGAGAGGCTATTAGAAGGGGTAAAGGTCAACTGAGCTAACATCCCATAGTCTCCATTAAAGAGACCATTACCACTGGTGGGGTTTTGTCCGTTTTCCGCCAAATATCCCCAACTCAGGTTCACCGCACCTAAATTCAGGAACTTAAAGTTACCCAAGTTGATATCTAGACCAATCCCTGCACCACCCCCAATCCGGTATAGGGGGTTCCGTTGCGAGAAAGTGTTGAGAGACCCACTACCTCCATCGTAATCTTCAAAGTAGGGGTTTAGGGTAGGTACAAAGTCATCAAAAGTTCCACCTATGGCAGAAATAACGACATTAGTCCGATTGTTGTAGCTCCAGTAGTATTGAAGCTTGTCTACATAGAGTTGGTCGTTACCTTCCCGGTTAACTTGGAAGGTTTGCAGTCCTTGACCCGATTCTCGTTGGAAGTTAAAGCGATCGGAAGAACCGGCTTGCAGGCGAGTCAATAATAGGTCTTTCCCGGTGAAACTGGTATTCAGGTTCATCCGCACACGACCCATCAGAGCAGTCCCGTTGTCACTCGCATAGTCATCTACGCCTCCATCAAGATCTGGATTAAAACTATTGGAAACACCTAAGAATGCTCTACGACGGCCCACATTGAATCGAGAATGCCGGATACTACGGTCCGATCCCCAGGCATCGGTAACAGCAAAAATGGCTTCACCAACCAGTTTGGTAGTTGTGGAGAATTGGTTAGCTTCTAGCTCTGTAGTGCGGGCTTCTAAGGCATCTACACGACCGCGAAGAGTTGCCAATTCTGCGGCAAATTCTTCTTGGAGCCGTTGCAGAACTGCCAAGTCTTCACGGGTAACAGCATTGGCTGTAGCTGCTGCAATCAGTTCATTAATTCGGTCTAAGCAGGCGTTTAAACCCGCAGCAAACTCATACCGAGTGATAGCCCGGTTCCCCCGATAGGTTCCATTGGGATAACCCGCAATACAGCCATAGCGCTCGACTAAGGATTGGAGAGCTTGGAAAGCCCAGTCAGTGGGGCGTACATCCCGCAGTTGAGAAACGGAGGTAACTTGTTCGACTTCTTCTTCGACTTCTTCTCCGTCGGTGCTGTATTCAATTACTTGGTCTAGAGTAGACCGCTCTTGAGCCATCAAAGAGGGTTCAATCTTAAGATCCAAGGATTCGGGGACTCCAATGGAGAAAGAATCATTAATATTTATATCTAGAGATTGACGGTTAACCACGGACGAGTTACTGATGCTCTCAGCCGCATGAACGAGAGAACCAGAGATCAACGTAGTCAGGACTGCTGGACTTACCAACAGGGTCTTCCACAGAAATTTCGACATTTTACTTGCTCCTCACACCTTTAAGCTTTTAACTTTAGAAGCTTATTTTAGTTTACCTTATTCTATTTGGGAGATCGCTTGTGCCAAAGCAAAATCCTTTTCTGTTAAACCACCTGCATCGTGGGTTGTCAAGGTAATGCTGACTCGATTGTAGGAGATGGAGAGGTCGGGATGATGATTGGCGCTTTCCGCTGGTTCGACTATTTTATTGATAAAGGCGATCGCCTCAACAAAGTCTTTGAACAGGCGCTGGCACTGTAGGCTCTCTTCCACCAGTTCCCATCCAGATAGGATTTTGGCTTTTTCCTGTATTTCGGCTTGAGTCAGTTTAGTCATTCCTTTGATTTTCCCTTTTGCTTCATGACTATCCGCTCTCACTGGTGAATGTCCAATTTCTTCAGCTCTTAAGAGCGATCCAATTTTGAACGTTTGAGAGTGAGAGCGGTGTAGCGGGTCTTCAGTTTGAAACCTGACTGCCGGGAGGAACCCCAGCTAGTCATTTTGACGATAGGTTTTCTAACGTAAGACTAGCGTTTAGAGAACAGCCCCGGCCCACAGCCGGCATACTCGAACCTGAAGACCCATGCATTTACTGCTATCTGACATAGGCATCACCTCCTAAACATTGCAACAGTACACTCGTAAACGAGTAAGAGAGCATCTAGCTCTAAGTGCCTTGCACCTGTGAATCACCTTAGCACAGAGTTCCAGAATCGGGGAGTAAAGGAGTGGGGAGTGGGGGGAATACGGGGATGCAGCGACATAGAGATACGGAGAGAGCAAAAAAATAGGGTGGGCAAGTACTGCCCACCCTAACATTGGGGTGAATTCTCAGAATTAGCAATTACAGAGCATTACCGCGAGGAAGAACCTCTTCAGGGAAGGTAAAGAACTCATGGGGTTGGTCTGCCGGGGACATCCATGCCCGAATTCCTTCGTTCAACAAGATATTCTTGGTGTAGAAGGTTTCAAATTCTGGGTCTTCTGCTGCTCTCAATTCCTGAGATACAAAGTCATAAGCCCGCAGGTTCAATGCTAGTCCCACAATGCCCACTGAACTCATCCACAGACCCATTACTGGTACAAACAGCATGAAGAAGTGCAACCAACGTTTGTTGGAAAAGGCAATCCCAAAGATTTGGCTCCAGAACCGGTTGGCGGTCACCATGGAGTAGGTTTCTTCTGCTTGGGTTGGTTCAAATGCCCGGAAGGTGTTGGCTTTGTCGCCATCTTGGAACAGGGTGTTTTCTACTGTGGCTCCGTGAATGGCACACAATAAGGCTCCTCCGAGAATCCCAGCTACTCCCATCATGTGGAAGGGGTTGAGCGTCCAGTTGTGGAATCCTTGTAGAAACAGGATGAACCGGAAAATCGCTGCTACTCCAAAGCTGGGGGCAAAGAACCAGCTCGATTGTCCCAAGGGATACATGAGGAATACGCTCACGAATACGGCGATGGGGCCGCTGAAGGCGATCGCGTTGTAAGGACGGATGCCGACCAAACGGGCGATTTCAAATTGCCGTAACATGAAGCCGATCAGAGAGAAGGCTCCATGGAGAGCGACGAAGGGCCAAAGACCGCCGAGCTGACACCAGCGAGCGAAGTTCCCTTGAGCTTCTGGACCCCAGAGGAACAGGAGGGAGTGTCCCATGCTGTCTGCGGGACTCGATACGGCTACGGTGAGGAAGTTGCCGCCTTCGAGGTAGGAGGAAGCGAGTCCATGGGTATACCAGGAGGTCACGAAGGTAGTTCCCGTGAGCCAACCGCCGATGGCGAGGTAGGCGCAGGGGAACAGCAGGAGTCCTGACCATCCGATGAAGACGAAGCGATCGCGCTTTAGCCAGTCGTCGATGGCATCAAACAATCCTCTTTCCCTGGGCGCGCGTCCGACTGCTATTGTCAT
>DDLS01000084.1 GCA_002340255.1 Cyanobacteria bacterium UBA2566 | reverse complement strand
GAGTGACAAAAGAGGGGTATCTTGTTTGGAGGGCTACAGGTCTTGAGAATAGCTCACTCATCTCTATGGCCCTTTTTCCAGATTTGATATTATTAATTGAACTGACTTGCCAGATCTTAATGTTCCCATCTGCTCCACCACTGACTAAGAGATCGCCTTTGGGACTAAAGGCAAGGGATAGGACTTCGCCCTGATGATCTCGGAGTAAGCCGATACTTTCTTGGGTTTCTAGGTTCCAGATTTGAATGGTGCGATCGCCGCCACCACTAGCTAAAATCTTACCATCGGGACTCACCGCCAAGGCTCTAACTTCTCCCGGATGCAGCAGAGTCAGTTGTACAGCTCCAGAAGCTAAGTCACGGATGAATATTTGGCTACTTTGAGCGACAATAAACTGTTGATTATCGGGCATAAAGACCAAGGCTCCCACGGCAGAGTGGGTAATTTTCGGCAGCATTTTATCCTGAAGATTTACCAAATTCACTTGATAGAGATTGCCTGTATCTGTACCGGCAATTAAAGTTTTTTGATCGGGACTGAGTGCCAAACGGTTTACCCATCCGGTTTCCCAGGCAAAGGTTAAGCGGCGAAAGCCATTATATAAGTCCCATAATTTGACCGTGCGATCGCGACTGCCTGTGGCTAAAATCTTATACTGATTACTAATCGCCAAGGTCACTACTCCTTGCAATCCCTCCTGGGGTTTGATTTGCCATTGTTGGTTATTCGTGAGATCCCACAGTTTCAATCCATTATCGCTACGACTGGCACTAGCTAAGAGTTTGCCATCGGGACTCAAGGCAATTTCACTGACTGCATAGGAACCGCGCTGATCCTGATGAGCTTCCAGGGTTTGGGTTGGATTTCCACTCGGTAGTTCCCACAGTCTAACTGTACCATCCATACCATTACTTGCTAAAACTTGACCATTGGGACTAATGGCGATCGCGTTAATGGGTTCTTTCTGGGAATCAATGGTATGTAGACGACGAATATGCAGATTCCCTTGCTTGAGTTCCAGTTTCTGGGCGGCACGAAACCCCATTTCGCCGATCCGGGTTTGGTTTCCATACCAAACCCCCGCTACCGCTAAACTTAAGACGAAAATTCCTGCCAATAAAGGATGCAAAGAAGGTCGCCGTCGATCGCGCCAAGAGGCTTGCATCACTGGAATTGTCCCTCCTCCTCCTCCTGTATTCTGAGGATAACCAGACGTGGAGGGAGGGAGTGGCGTAAAATTAGACCATCCTGGAGCCGTTGAAGGGGCATTAGATACCCGATTATATCCCCAATGATGGGCAGGTGCCGGTTGAATGGGAATCTTCTTGCGGTTAACCGGTTTGAGGTGAAGTCCTCGCTGTACCGCCCCTTGAGAGGGAAAGGGATCGCGACCCTTTAATCGTTGAGTGCGATCGCACCAAGGACAGCGATCCAAATGACTGCCATAGCGATGTTGATCGTTTTTGCTACAAGTGATTAAATCCCGTTCTGCATCCTGGAGCGCCAACTGCCACACTTTAGCATCCGGGCGTACATGGGGATTATCAAATCCCTCCTCAAAACAGCGCCGAAACAACACTTGTAGTTTGGGATATAACAGAGTAAATGGGGGAGATACGGGCATAGGTGTTAAAGGAACCGATCGCCTGCCATGGGGAAAATAACCCTGAGCAATGCGTTGGGCGATCGCCGGAGGATCTCCAGGCAATTTATACACCCCTGCAAAGGGATGGGTTCCCTCCATCAACAACTGAAAAATCAACACCGCTAATCCAAAACAATCCTGTTCTGGAGTCCGGTCTAAATTGCCAAACGCTTGACCTTGTAACTCTGGAGGCGTAAATTCTGGCTTACCGACTGGACAGCGATAAACTTCTTTTGTTTCTGGATGTTTTACCTGAATGGAGTCCATATCCACCAGGGTAATTAGGGTCGTTTCCGTGACTAAAATATTCGATTCATTGATATCTCCAATCACATAACCCCGCTCGTGCAAACTCTTCAGAGCGCCCGCCAAATTTCTCGCGGTTCGATGCAAACGGGAATATTCAAACCAAGGCCATTGGGTACGGCGAGTTTTGGGATTATATAAATCAATAATTGGTCGCATTTCACTAATGCGCGGCATCAGAAACCCCACCACCTGTTGCTTCTGATTGAACAGCAAATCTTCTGGCCAAGCGAAAGAAAGATGATTTTGGTTTGCTGTGGGATTATTGGGCGGATTTTCTAACATGGCCGTTAACTTCAGACCATATTCCGGTTTGAGTTTATGATAAACCTTAGCGACCTGGGTCTTATCTTCGCTGAGTCCGTAGACCTTAGCTTCACCACCAACCCCTAATTCTGTGGCCGCTTGTAAATCTATCCATTCTTGATTTGATTGGCGTTGAAGCTTCATAATCCATTTATCTTAAGAAAAGGAAAAAATATTAATGATTAATGGTTAATTATTAATTGACTTCAGGCTACCTAAAACTATAGTCAGGTCGTCATCCGTCCGTTCCGTAATACGCGGATGAGAGAGAAAACCCTGAAGTTCACTCTCGGCTGCTTGAGAATCCTCCATTTGATCGACAAACCGAAACAGAGGAGTAAAGAACGGAGCATGGGGCGTACCTTCTGGTAATTTTAAGGCTAATCGTTGTAGACCATCTGAGAAGAGGGCAAAATGGGCAATCTCCCCTTCCCAAACCTTAATTTGGGCACTTTCTAAGGCGTTGGGAGAAATTAAAAACGTGGTTTCATTTGCATATTCTCCGTTTTCTGGCTGGGTCAGTGCAGTAATATGGCCTTGACGATCGCCAATTACGACTGCTCCATCTCCTATCTGTGCTACAGCAACCTCCTGGGAACTGGCAACCAAAATTAATAATGTCGTCGCTAACTGACGCACCTCCACATCACGGGTTAAGCTTTCAGCGGCGATCGCATTTTGGGCATGTTCTAAAACCTCTCCCAGCAGAGGTTCCCAACAGACCTCTGACTGTTCTGCCGCTAATCGATCCCATTGGCGCTTAATCTGCTCTACCGCAGTCCTCGTCGCCACTTGCGCTCCTACATCCGACAAGGATGCCGAACCTGCCCCATCTGCTACTGCTGCCACTACCAGCCCTGGGCCTAGAATATCCCAAGCATGGGCATCTTGGCAGGGTTGTCCTCGCTTTTGATGACTCGTCCCTAAAACCGAACTGGCGATCGCTTGCCACCCATTCAAAGGAGATAAGATATGGTCAGGATCGTGGGGAATGGGGGTTTGCAGATCTCCAGAAAGGGTACTCATGGTCATTGGTTCGTTCAGCGCATGGATAGTTACCCCTAATTCTGTCATTCTCAAGGCAGGGAAGCAATAACTGAGTAATGAGTATCGCATCCGAAAACAACGTTAAGGATCTTATTGACATGGAATTTAAATCCTATTGTGGTCTTACTCCTGCTCACCCTATCCCCTAACTGCCATGATATTGCGCTTAACAACTTTCTTGAGCAACGGGTCTCTCTATGGCTTCACTTTACTGGGACTGCTGACCTAGTCGAAATAAACTATTTCAGTGCTATAACTGCTGGGTCCGTTTCCTGGAGATCGCCCTGGCTGTTGCTCTGCTCGTTATCATAGGAGTGTCAGCACTGGGGGAACAGCCGCCGATCCAATCTCCGCCCCTAGAGCCAAACCAGTTAAAAGCCCTCACTGCTGGACTCAGTGAAGCTCGCCAGGGATTTCGCTCGCTTCCTGGTGTTGCTTCGGAAGTGGAACAAATTAGTCATGAGATTAATACTCGCGTGTTGCTCGATCGGACATTTACGGCTGAGGAACTGAAAAAAGCAATTCAGGAAACTCCTTTTCCCATTGTTCATTTAGCCACTCATGGTCAGTTTAGCAGCGATGCAGAAGAGACATTTATCTTAACCTGGGATAGTCAGATTAATGTTCGAGAACTCGATACATTGGTCAAGTCGCGATCGCAACCGTTGCAAAACCCCATTGAATTACTCGTACTCAGTGCGTGCAAAACAGCACAAGGTGATGAGCGGGCAATTTTAGGATTAGCAGGGGTTGCCTTGTGATCGGGAGCTAGAAGCACTCTGGCTACATTATGGGCTGTCCGAGATCGATCCACTGCTGAGTTTATGGTTTATTTTTACCAATACTTAAATCAACCCGGAATGAGTCAAGCCAAGGCCCTCCAACAAGCTCAAATTAACCTATTGCACACTAAATATCATCATCCCATTTACTGGGCACCCTTCGTAATGGTCGGTAATTGGCTTTAATCGATTACATTCTAACTCAATGTAGTAATTTTAATACTTGGTATTAAGAGCTGAAAATTTCTTCGATCGTTAAAGTCAGGATAATATCCCATTAACCTTAACCCCTTAATTTCTTAGACAAGGAATTAATTTTAGGAGCATTAACTCGTGGGACTCATTAATGGGACGGTTAACAATGACATTATTATCGGAACACCACAGAATGATGGCATTAATCTGCTAGCTGGCAACGATCTAGGGTTCGGATTAGACGGTAATGACTTCATTTTTGGTGATGAAGGCATTGATATTCTAGTGGGAAATCGAGGAGACGATACCTTAATCGGGGGTGCAGGCAATGACTTCCTCTTTGGCGGCCAAAATAGCGATGTCCTCTTCGGTGCAAGCGGAAATGATAGCCTCATTGGGAACCGAGGTGATGACCAACTCAACGGCAATACTGGCGATGATGCAGTCTACGGCGGACAAGGGAATGATGTAGTTCGCGGTGGTCAAGGGAACGATGCGGTCTTTGGTGATATTGGTAATGATGTTCTGTACGGAGATTTAGGCAACAACAGCTTAACGGGAGGGGCAGGTCAAGATATCTTTGTTGTTGGCGTTGGTGTACAAACCCTGGTTGACTTTAATAACGGTTTAGACCAAATTGGATTAGCTAACGGACTCTCCTTCAGTAACCTCAACATTGCTCAAGGAAGCGGAACCAGTACTGTTATTCGTGATACCAGTGGACAAATTATCGCTACCATTCAAGGCGTAAATGCTGACCAAATTGATAGCAGCGACTTCACCACCAGCAGTACCCCTATCCCTACTCCTTCTCCAACTCCAACTCCTACAGGTTTACCCAATCCTAGTCCTAGTCCAAGCCCTACCCCTACACCAGTGGGAGGTCCGGTGACCTTTACCTTGCAACTATTGCACACAGCAGACCAAGAAGCTGGCTTACCTGCTATTGAGGATGCTGTAAACTTCTCAGCCATCTTCAATGCTCTAGCTGATGACTTTCCCAATACTCTCAAACTCACCTCTGGAGACCTCTACATCCCTGGCCCCTTCTTTAGCACCAGCGACGAAATTTATGGTGAAGGGGGAATTGGAGATATCCTCATCAATAATGCTCTCGGCTTCCAGGCTGCGGCATTGGGAAACCATGAATTTGACTTCGGCCCTGGTACAGTACAAACCCTTATTCAAGCCAACAATACCATTACCACGGGCGCAGGTATTGGAGCTAATGGATACCTGGGGACACAGTTCCCCTATTTGAGTAGCAACTTGGACTTCAGCACTGAAGCCACTCTAAGTGGTTTAGTCATTCCTTCAGCACAAGCTCCTCAACCTAATAGCATTAGTAAAAGCGTCGTTCTCAACGTTGGTGGCGAACGCGTTGGGGTCGTCGGTGCAACCACCCCCACCCTCGACACCATCTCTTCTCCCGGAGACGTTGGTGTTAATCCAGCTAACGCTAATGATATCAATGCTCTAGCTGCCATAATTCAACAAAGCGTTGATGAATTAGTTGCACAAGGCATTAACAAAATTGTTCTACTGGCTCACATGCAGCAGATTAGCATTGAAGAACAACTGGCTGGTTTGCTCAATAACGTTGATATTGTTATGGCTGGTGGCTCTAACACCATTATCGCCAATGCCGACGATCCCCTGCGTGCTGGAGATACCAGTGCTGGAGTCTATCCGAAGCAATTTACTTCTCCTAGTGGTGAACCGGTTTATGTGATTAACACTGATGGCAATTATCGTTATGTGGGTCGTTTAGTTGCTGGGTTTGATGCTAACGGAATCATCAGCCAAGTGCTTGATGAAAGTGGTGCGTATGCGACGGATGCGGCAGGAGTTAACCGAGTTTATGGTAGAACGGTTAATCCTCAAGATGTGGCTGACCCCACTGTAGTGGCGGTTACTCAGGCGATCAATGACATTGCCACAGCTAAAGACAGTAACCTTTTTGGTAATACGAGTGTTTTCTTAGAAGGACGGCGCTCTCAAGTCCGGACAGAAGAAACGAACCTAGGCAGTTTAACGGCTGATGCCAACTTAATTGTCGCTCGCCAAACTGACTCCACGGTAGTGGCTTCTCTGAAAAATGGGGGAGGCATTCGCGATAATATCGGACAAGCGATTATTCCCCCGGGAGGAACTGGAGGATTAGAATTTTCTCCTCCTCTTGCTAACCCCCTCGCCAATAAGCAAGAAGGGGATGTCTCCCAACTGGATATCGAGAATACCTTACGGTTTAATAATAGTCTGACCATTGTTCCTCTAACCGCAACACAACTCAAAGAAATCGCCGAACATGGAGTTTCTGATACTGCACCAGGGAATACTCCCGGACGGTTCCCCCAAATTTCTGGGATGGCGTTTAGTTTTGATGGCTCTCAAGCTGTAAACAGTCGAGTCCGCTCTCTCGCCATTAAAGATGACCAGGGGAATACAGTGGATGTGGTTGTCGAAAATGGCAGCATTGTGGGAGACGCTAACCGCACTATTAAGGTGGCGACTCTTGGTTTCCTGGCGGGTGGAGGCGATGGCTATCCTTTCCCTCAAGGCAATCAAACACCCTTACCTGAAGCTACAACAGGCAACGCCACTTTTACCACAGATAACCGAGAACAAGATGCCTTAGCAGAGCATTTAGCGGCCAACTATGACACGACTTCCTTCAATAGTGCTGAAACTCCTGCTTCTGGAGATACCCGGATTCAAGATATAGCGAGAGTTGCTGCTGATACGGTTCTCAACGGAACCAGTATTGGTATTGCTGGAGATGGGAACAATACGATTAACGGCGATGGCAATGCCAATGTGTTGGTCGGTCACTCTGGTGTTGATAATATTACTGGCAATGGAGGCAACGATATCATTGCTGGTGGCTTAGGCAATGATAACCTGACTGGAAGTACTGGGGATGATGTCTTCGTGTTTGCAGCTCCTGGAGATGGCAGTGATACTATTACTGATTTTGGTAACGGTTCAGATACCATCCGCGTGTTTGCCTCTCAATTTACTGGACTCACGGCGGGCGCAACTCCCACATTAACCCAGTCTGCAACTGCTGTAGGAACGACAGCTCAGTTTCTCTACAGTGGTGGCATTCTCAGTTTCGATTCTGACGGTACGGGGGCAACGGCAGCGCAGACTCTGGCAACGCTAACGGGTTCTCCAGCTTTAGCAGCGAGTCAAATTATCGTTCTGTAAGAGGGCACTATTCAACTCTATAATATTGCGATCGCGGCCAGGAGCTGACTTGTTTCAGGCTCTTGAGGATAGAGATCGGTCCATGGGGGTGATCTCTATCCTCTTTTTCTGTAATTTACTTCACCTACTTCTACCTATTGGGTCACTTAATTAACGGACATCAGACACTTCTAATCGTGATAAGTTTCACATAAAAAAAACGTCTGCATCACTCCTTTTTCTCGGAAAAATAGCGATGATAAAAGTGTCGAGAGGGAAACACCTCACTACTGTTCCAGGAGTTCATTAATGTCTGCTGTATCTACCATAAAATCCACCTTAATTACTTCCGCTGTTATTCTTACTTCTGGTGTTTTATTTAATCCTAATGCGGCACAAGCGGCGGCACTCAAGGGAGGTTTCCAAATCAACAATGCTGATACGACAATTAACTTAAGTAATGAAGGGATTGATTTCACGAATGGGCTAACCGATCCCCTAGGGGAAGTTGGAGTTACTGCTGCAACTGGAAACTTTGATGATTTTGGTAGTGCTTTTATTAAAGATATCAACTTCTCTGAGACCAGCATCGCCAACTTTCTAGATTTAAGTGCGGGTGCACCTGGAAGTAATAGTGCTGATGGGGTCTCTACCTTTGATTTAACCAATCATTCGGGACTACAAGTTAGTCAAACTGTTTCAGGTATTCTAGGTATCAACTTCGGGTTTTCTGGATTTTTTACCAGTGACGATAATCAAACTTCCTTGGGAACAGGAGTTCTCACCTTCCAGTTGGCTGAAGCTGGGATTACGGTTGAAAGTTTTCAACGTCGGTTAGAGGGCGGCGAAACTTTTGAGGGGATTACATTCTCTGGCGCTGCATTTGCCGCTCAACCCGTTCCGGAATCTTCCACTACAGTTGGATTACTGGCAGTGGCAGGAATGGCTTCCTTCATGCTCCGCAAGCGGTTAGCCTAAAGTCTATGCTCTGATTTCCTAAACGGATATAAGTTTGTTAAGTTTGCTCCTTTCTGTGTTGTGTGCCCTGCTTTTAGCAGGGTTTTTTAATGATTGATGATTCAATGGATTAAAGTGCATAGATATCTCGTCCTCGTCCCAAGGCATAGCGCAGGGAGTGGGGTAAGTCTTTGCTCGATTGGGTTAAGAACAGCAATAAACCTAAAATGAGAATGAGGGTAATACAGATAAAGATGGTTTGATAGGAGAAGGCTTGGGCAATCATACCAGCGATGGGTCCAGCGAGGGCGATTCCTAGATCGAAACCTCCTAAACACAGACCAAATAAGCGTCCTCGTTCATGGGGATAGGCGCGATCGGCGACAATGGCGGAAGTGGTGGGAATTAAGAGACCAAAACCTGCTCCTTCAATGCATCCAGAGAGTAAAAAGAGCCAGGCTGTATCGGCGAAGGTGAGCATAAACATGGAGATCCCGTAGAGGGAGATGCTAAGGGTAATAAAGATGCCTCGGCCGATGCGATCGCTCAAAGGACCAGCTACCAAACGAATACCAAAGCTGGTAATGGCAGCAGCGGTAAAAAACAATCCAGCATTGAAGTTGACTCCAGTTGCCTGAATTAAGAGAGAAATAAAGGCAGTCATGGCTCCAAATGCTAGACCGACATGCAAAAGAACTAGACTTAAAATCCGAATTCGGGGACTCAGAAGTAAGCGCCATAATCCAGGTTGAATAGCAGTTGAAGAGTCTGTTTTGTCTAGGTTATCAGTTCGCCTTTTTTCTTGAACTTGAGTCATAATTAAAAAGGCTAGGAATCCGAAGCTACCAGTTAAGATAAACAGATATTCATTGCCAAAGGCTTGCTGTACAAATCCTCCTAAAGCTGGGCCAAAGGACACACCAACCGGATTAATCAAGCTCATGTAACCCAGAACTTCACCCCGATTTTTAGGGGGGGTTAGATCTGTCACCAGAGCAATATATCCAGTGGTAAAGGAGGCTAAACTAATGCCATGGAAACTCCGCACCATCATCAGGGAGGGAACAGAGTTTACTAAGAGATAACAGAGGGGAGCGAGACCACAAACGGCTGTACCGATGAGAATCACCCGTTTACGACTGTGGCGATCGGCGATCGCTCCAATGTAAGGTCGAGCTAATAATAGGCCGATGGCAAAAGCTCCCATGACAAAGCCTAATTGTTGATCCGCTATCCCCAGCGATCGCAGATAAAGCGGTAAAGTAGGCAACAAAGAGCCGATACTTGACCAAAACAGCAAACCCGCTGCAAACATCAACAGCAGGTTTTTTCGTTCACTGGTGCTCAGGGTTAGAAAGACCTTCATATATTCCCCTAGGATCAACCCTTCTTAGTATAATCATGGAGTTCCTATCCTGGGGAAAAGAAAAAAACAGGGCATGATTGCCCTGGGAGTGAAGATGGAGTTGGAAACGATGGAAACTACAAAATGTTGTTAGACAACTTGGCGAGAAACTAACTTTTCTAAATCAGCTTGCGTTTCTTGAAGGAGCTGTTCGCGACTATCAGCAGCATGTTTATAGTTGGGGAGGAGATTACGAGCTTGTAGCGCCATGTGAAGTTGGAGATGGGCCACGTACTCACTGAAGTCTTCACTATGCAAAGAGTTGTGGGTTAGGTTCCGCTCTGAAGTCAAGGTGTTCTCCTGCCGTTATGCTCTTAGGGTTTGCCAACAGGATAGAGCCTACCATGGCTTGATTTTTGCAGTGAACCTTTTGCAATGAAGCTTAACGATCGCCGCCAAGATGAGTTACAAAATGTAATGCTAGATCTCAGGGACAACGTCAAGAAACCCTTATTTCCACTGAGGCTTCCTGAGAGAATAGTCAATTTTTTCTCAATACACCCTGGGAAATGGGAAGTGCAATCTGAAACTCTGCTCCCCCTCCGACTTCAGACATACAAGATAAGCTTCCTCCGTGTCGTTCCACCACAATTTGATAACTAATGGACAAGCCTAAACCGGTTCCTTGACCCACAGGTTTAGTCGTAAAAAAGGGATTAAACAATTGTTCTCTGATGGAAGCAGATATCCCTGGACCATTATCAGCGATTGTAATCATCACCCGATCTGGACTGGATAAGGAGGTGGTAATGGTTAAGGTCGGCAACTTTCCCTCGTCAGACTCAGAGGGGATCGTTCGGCAATTGTCTAGAGCATCAATGCCATTGGCTAAAATATTCATAAAAACCTGATTTAATTGCCCTGGATAGCATTCAATTTTAGGCAGTTCTCCATATTTTTTAATCACTTTAATTTCTTTTTGTTCTAATTTTTCTTTCAGATTATTTTGCAAAATTAATAAACTATTCTCAATTCCTTCATGCACATCAACCTCCTTAATTCCATCTTCATCCAGACGGGAAAAGTTTCGGAGTGAATCAACAATTTCTCGAATTCGTTCCGAGCCTAATTTCATCGAAGATAAAAGTTTCCGAAAATCAGGAAATATAAATTCCAATTCTATTCCTTCCATGAATTGTGTGATTTCACTTGGGGGTTCTGGGTAATATTTTTGGTACAACTCAATCAAAGTCAACAGATCTTGTGCATAGGTTTCTGCCGGTAAAATATTGCCATGGATAAAATTAATCGGATTATTGATTTCATGGGCAATTCCCGCTACCAATTGACCTAAGCCGGACATTTTTTCAGCTTGAATAAGTTGGCTTTGAGTAGCTCGTAGGTTTTTCAGGGCGACTTCTGCAGATTCTTTCGCCTGTTTGAGTTCTTCTTCTGCGACTTTGCGATCGCTAATATCGGTTCCCGTACTAATCACATATTGAATATAGCCTCGATCGTCAAGTAATACGGTATCCGACCAAGCGATTTGCCGTAAGCGTTTATCTTTGGTTATCCAAGAACTTTCATATTGAATCGGAAATTGTAAATTTGACTCTTGAGCATCAAAAGACTGGTCTTGAAATTGACTGAAGTTCGATTGAGCCGGTTGTCTATCATCATCTGCTAAGAATATCTCCCAAAAGAAACTATTCTTAACTTCTTTAAACGAATATAGTGTGGTTTGTTCGCAGGCACGGTTAAATCTCACAATTCTGCCTCGATCGTCTAAAACAAGAACCAAAGATCCAGCCGTATCTAGAATAGTGGAAACAAAAGTTTTTTCTGCTTCCAATACTTTAAATAACTTTCCTACTTGAGCTGTCATTTGATTAAATGCGGTAGCTAAAAGCCCTAATTCATCCGATTCTACAATCTCAACTTTAGTATCAAAATTCCCTTGACGAATTTCCAGGGCTGCTTCTGTCAAATGCTTAAGTGGAGAGAGAATACGATGGGCACGATAAAATCCAATCGCCATAGAAACCAGTGTAATAACAAACAAAGATATACTGGTAATCCATAACATTCTGGCGATCGGTGCATAAGCTTCATTAACTGGTAACTCAACCACTAACTTCCATTGCATACTGGGAATAGCAGTAGTTGCACCTAATACTTTTTGATCGTACAATCCTGAATAAATATTGAGTTGAGTCTTCTGCTGAGGGAAAAGATGCTTTAACAAATCCGGATTAGAAATGTGTTGAAATTCAAAGTTTTCTTCCATCATTCCTGTTTTAGCAACCATGATATTACGCTCGTCTAAAACATATGTATAGCCCGTTTTACCTACGGTGGTATTGGAAACGATTAATCCAAGAAAGCTTAAATCAATTTCAGCAATTAGTACACCATCAATTCGATCTTCTTCATTGCGAATCGGCACAGATAATATAGTTTGAGGTAGACCATTTTTTTGATTGATATGAACAGAAGTGAGATACCGATCGTTTTTATTAAAAGAGTAATTAAAAATCGGAGAGTTACTCATGTCCTGTCCCAAGTATATTTCTTTTTCCGGATTGAGAAAGACTAAATTAATTACTTTACCGTGACGATCGATAATGGCGACAGATTTATAGGCATTGTTAGAACGAATCAATCCTTCTAGTAAATTTTTTTGGTCTTTAATATCTAAACTTGTCAACCCTCTAATTGTTGATAAATACCCCAACTTTCTCTGGATATTATCTAAGTAGTTATTGATTTTATTGGCTGCTGATTCCGAACGTTTTTGTTGTAACTCTTGATTTTTTTCTAGCTCAGATTTAAAACTAAAATATCCCAGGATGCTGCCAGTGGTTAACACACTAACAACACCTATTAAAATTAGGCTATATCGGAGTTGAGTAGACAGAGAAAAAACTTTAGGGAAAACTTTATTGTTATGATCAAAAAAAAGATGTTTCATGGCAATTTTGAAAAACGTTATTTTCAAAGCTCACAAGAATGAATACTCTAGTCAGGGTTAAAACACTGAGAATACAAGTCAAAATAAATGATTGACGACGCATGTTGAAGGTGATTCTCTAAGTCGAGATACATCAGAGATCGCCTTCTACTCAGGCTCAATCGCAACTCAAATATCAGTACCATCTAGCTATTTTAGCTCACTAGTGTGAAAAAAATGTGAAGATTATTAAATCATTATTAAGATCTTATGGTCAGAAAAAAGCTATCATAGATGAAAATAGTCTACTAATCTCTATCGACTCTCTCTTACTTTAATCGAAAAAGATAGATTATTTTACTTTAAACAATTACGATCCTGGGAATGGGGAAGTATGAACAGACTTATTAATAAGAGTCTAGCTGGCGGGAAATATGGATGGGTTTATTCTCTAGTGGCGAGTACCCTGATGTATTTTAATGGTGGATTTGCTTCGCCAGCTTTCGCTCAATCGATTATTCCGGCACAAGATGGGGTAGGAACTATTGTTTCTCCAGGGAATAATCAACAGTTCAATATTCAAGGCGGAACGCAAGCTGGGCAAAACCTCTTCCATAGTTTCCAACAGTTTGGATTAACCCAGGGACAAATTGCTACCTTTATGGCTCAACCGGATATCCAAAATATTTTGGGTCGTGTGGTTGGTGGAGATCCTTCCATTATTAATGGATTAATTCAACTGAGTAATAGTACGGCTAACCTTTATTTAGTCAATCCTGCGGGGATTCTATTTGGCCCAAATTCCAGTTTAAATGTACCCGCAGACTTTTATGCAACAACAGCAACTTCAATAAGATTAGGAATCGATCAATGGTTTAATGTAGTGGGTTCTAATGATTGGAGTACCTTAACAGGAACACCTGCGGAATTTAAGTTTGAGGGGGCAAATCCTGGAAGTATTGTTAATCTGGGTAATTTACAAGTTAATGCACAGCAAACGCTAGGTTTAATTGGTGGTAATACGCTTAATTTTGGAACCCTATCCGCACCAAGGGGAAGTATTACGATCGCTGCGGTTCCGGGACAGAATTCGGTGCGGATCTCCCAAGATGGCCATCTATTAAGTTTAGATCTGCCTGTGAACTCGGAAAATACGAACTCTCAAGCCATTACCCCGTTAACACTTCCTGAACTGTTGACCAGCAGTAAACTGGATCATGCCAAAAGTTTAATGGTTAATTCCCAGGGACAGGTGGTGTTAACCGGATCGGGGATCGCGCTTCCAGATAGATCGGGAGTGGCGATCGCCTCCGGAACTCTCGATACTTCTAGTATAACCGGCGGAAATATAAATATTCTAGGCGATCGCGTTGGTATCATCGATGCTCAGATTAATGCTTCTGGAAACCAAGGTGGTGGAATCATCAACATTGGCGGTTCATTCCAAGGAAAGGGACCCCTTCCTAACAGTGAGTTTACCCTAGTGAGTGAAAACAGCATCATCAATGCTGATGCACTCCTCAATGGAGATGGGGGAAACATCGTCATCTGGAGCGATGACACCACCCAATTTTTCGGCAATACTAGCGCTAGAGGGGGGCAAAACTCCGGAAATGGAGGTTTTGTGGAAATTTCGGGTCTATTGTTCCTAGACTACCAAGGAACTGTAAACACCACTGCACCTCAAGGAAACACCGGAACCCTACTCCTTG
This sequence comes from Cyanobacteria bacterium UBA2566, assembly GCA_002340255.1. Lineage (GTDB taxonomy): Bacteria > Cyanobacteriota > Cyanobacteriia > Cyanobacteriales > Desertifilaceae > Roseofilum. The sequence continues at coordinate 1,091 of DDLS01000084.1, read as the reverse complement.
ACCCCACCAATATTGAAGTTGTTGGTGAAGGACTTACGAGCAACCTAGAAGATGTAGACCAATTTAGCGATCCAGACTTAGATGAACTTTTGAGTCTGACGACAATTAGTGTCAGTGCCATTAATAGTGCAGAAAGCAACGTCACCTTGCAAGCGAGTGAAAATATCACCTTCAGTGAAGCAGTTAATATGACCTTTGAATCTGTTGGACTCTCTGCTGAAGCTGGCACCTCTATAGAGGTTGCTGCAAGCATCACCACAAATAACGGCGATCTCACCCTTGATGCTCCCACCATTAACGTTAATGCTCCACTGAGTACAGGGGGAGGCTTGGTTTCCCTCAAAGATAGCACTGCATCAACTAACTCTTCTATTGATATTAATCAGAATATTAGTACCAATGGAGGAGATATTTTACTCGGTGGTGCAACGGCAGCAGATACTCCAAACATCGATGTGAATGCAGTGCTGAATACAGAAGGGGGTCAGTTTAGTGCGATCTCCAATCAGATTGCCACTGGAGATATTACCACCAGTGGCGGTACAGTCAATGTAACTGCTGATAGCACAATCTCCCTGGGCAGTATTGATACTTCTAGCACTACCAGTAATGGAGGCAATGTTACTTTAAACAGTTCCCAAAATATAGAAGTAACCTCAATCAATACCGAAGGGTCAACCACTGGAGGAAATGTTAACCTTACGGCTGATGGTTTTGTCCGCGTTACCGGAACCTTCAACGCCAGCAATAGTGAAACCGCCAGTATTTCAGCCGTTGGAGACACAGATGGTGGAAGAATCACAATTACCCATGGTGGAAATGGCACAACCCCTTTTATTGTCGGCGATGCCACCACCAATGGTACAGCAGGCGCGATTACCAGAGGCACGGGGATAGAATCAACGATCCGTATTACTAATGAATATCTAGAACCTCATACCCAGGATACAGAGAATATTCAAATCATCACGACTGCAACAAACCCAACAACAAACCCAACAACAAACCCAACAACAAGTGCCCCAGAAGCCCCTCCCAGCGATCCGACTCCTCCCCCCAGCGCAGAGCGTCCAACAGGAGAACAACCTCCA